>NZ_JAGQBA010000002.1:300000-577227 GCF_024345395.1 Cyanobium sp. Tous-M-B4
AGCAACTGGGCCTGGAGGTGGATCTGGTTAGCGGGCCCGAGGAGGCGCGACTGATCTATTTGGGTGTGCTTTCGGGCATGGCTTTCGGCGACCAGCCCCACTTGATTATTGATATCGGTGGCGGCTCCACCGAATTGGTGCTGGCCGATGGCCGCGACGGCCGCTCCTTCAGCAGCACCCGCATCGGAGCGGTGCGCCTGCAGCGGGAGTTTTGTCAGCAGGACCCCCTCCCGGTCGAACGTCGCTCCTTCCTGCAGGCATATATCCAGGGGGCCCTCGACCCTGCCGTAGCTGAGGTGAAGGCGGCGCTGCGGCGGGGCGAACAGCCGCTGATGGTTGGCACCAGCGGCACGGCCATGGCCCTAGCGGCCCTGGCTGCTGCTGAAGATCCCAAGCCGCCGCTGAAGCTGCAGGGCTACCGGCTCAGCCGCGAGCGCATCGACCAGCTCACCGCCAGGCTCCTGGCTATGACGCCGGAGCAGCGCCGCGCCTTGCCCGCCATCAATGACCGTCGGGCCGAGATCATCGTGCCAGGCGCCCTGATTTTGCAGACGGCGATGGCGATGCTCGGCGTGCGGGAGCTGGTGGTTTGTGATCGGGCCCTGCGGGAGGGCCTGATCGTGGACTGGATGCTGCGCAACGGCCTGCTGGGAGATCGCTTCGCCTTCCAGAGCACTATTCGCCAGCGCACCGTGCTGCACCTGGCCCAGCGCTTTGGTGTTGATCGAGCCCGGGCCGATCGGGTGGCTTCCCACGCCCTCAGCCTCTACGACCAGTCGCGGGGGCTACTGCACCACGACGAGGGGCCGGGCCGGGAGCTGCTTTGGGCCGCCGCCCAGTTGCATACCTGTGGCAAGAGCATCAATATCTCCGCTTATCACAAGCACAGCTGGTATTTGATCCGCCACGGGGAGCTGCTGGGCTACTCCGAATCCGAGCACCTGATGGTGGCAGCGATTGGCCGCTATCACCGCCGCAGCCTGCCGAAGAAGCGCCATGAGTCGTGGCAGCTGATCGAAGACCGCGACCAGCGCCGCACCGTTACGGCGATGGCCTTGCTGTTGAGGTTGGCGGCGGCCCTAGATCGCCGGCCCGCTGCGGTGATTGCGACCCTGCAGGTGACATCAAGGCAAAATGCGGTTTGCGTTGATCTGGAGCCCCTGGCGGCCGCCCCTGGTGAGCCAGCTCCGGATCTCAGCTTGGAGCGCTGGAGCCTGCGATCCTGCGCCGAAGTGGTGCAGGAATCCTGCGGCCTTGGTCTCAGGGTGCCGGAGCCCTGAAGCTGCGCCAACGCACCTGATCAATGGGGCCCAGGGGTTGGGCAGCGCCGCCACCTATTTGGGTGCGCACTAGGTCGGGACGCCCTGCCAGCACCTCAAGCCCTGGGCCAAGGGGGAAGCGCCGCTCACCTGTGAAGGTGCCACGGAACAGAGTGGTGCCGTTTTTTGTTTTTACTTCGAGCCAGCTGGGCTGGCTGCTCGTCAGTTGCAACTGAACGGGCTCGACGCTGCCTTTGCCGCTTTCTCTATCTCTGCTCCTGTCTGCTGGGGGATTCCCCGTCAGCAGCTGGGGCTGGGCTTGCGGCTGGGTTGGGCGGGCCTGGTGACGCTGCCACTGCTGCCAGCCCGCGGCGCCAGCGGCGCTGAGGGCGACCAGGATTGCTGCTGTGATGACCAGTCGGCTGCTGGTTTGTGCCAGTCTGGTTGGGGCGCGCTGGGTCAGTTCGGCCACCTTGATCGGCTTGGCTTGAAACTGGCCGCTATCGCGCAGGGTTTGCAAGGGGCCATCGATGTTGATGGCCAGGCTGCTGGCGATTCTGCGGGCCTGGGCGATCACAAAGACCGGTTCTGGCAATCGACTGGCGTCGGCTTCTTCCAGGGCCTGAAGTTGTTCGACCCCCATGTTTAAACGGGCTGCCAGCACGGCCAGTGAGAGACCTTGGCCCTCCCGGGCCTGGCGCAGCGTTTGGCCGAGGCAGTGCAGGGCGGATAAGGCCTCGGGGTTGGGAGAATCCGACACCAGAAAAGCAAGCTATGCAGATTTAGACATTCTGCAGGAAAATTCTGCAGGCAAATTTGATGCGGTCCAGCCGTTAAAATGGGCGATACTGGATTCGAACCAGTGACCCCTTCCGTGTGAAGGAAGTGCGCTACCGCTGTGCTAATCGCCCGCACCCTCAGAGCTTAAAACACCACAGGCAGTCGATCGGTCACCATGGGCTAAGAGCCAGTCGCATTGCGTGAGCGCCAACCCCGAAGGAGCCGATCCCAAGCCAGCAACGGCCCCGGTGGACTTGATCCAGTCAGCCGACTTGAGCCAGCCAGTGGATGTTGATCAGCCAGTGGACGTTGGTCAGCCAGTGGACGTGTTGATCGTGGGAGGCGGGGTGTGCGGTACGGCCCTGCTGTTCGAACTGGCCCGCTACACCGATTTGGGCCGCATCCTGCTGGTGGAGCGCTACGACGCCCTGGCCCGGGTGAACTCCAAGGCCACCAACAACAGCCAGACGATTCACTGCGGCGACATTGAGACCAACTACACGCTCGAGAAGGCGGTGCGGGTGAAGCGCACCGCCGAGATGATCGTGAACTACGCCGAGCTGCTTGATCCAGCCAGCCGCGAGCGCTGCGTTTTTCGCACTCCCAAAATGGTGCTGGGGGTGGGCGAGCGCGAGTGCACCTTCCTGCGGGAGCGGTTTGAGCGCTTTTCACCCCACTTCCCGGCGATGGAGCTGCTCGAGAAGCCGCAGATTGCCGAGTGGGAGCCCCAAGTGGGACTGGTGCAGGGGGAGTTGCGCCCGGAGGAGCTGGTGGCGATCGGCATCCGCCGCACTTACACCGCCGTGGACTACGAGGAGCTCTCCGCCTCGTTCGTGGCCCAGGCGGAAGCGGCGGTGGCCCAGGCCAAGAAGGGCGTGGCCGGCAGCGAGCGCCAGCTCAAGGTGCAGCTAGGCACCAGCGTGGTCGCTATTACGCCGGAGGGCGACGGCTACCGGGTGGAACTGGCCCCCACCCCAGGCTGCTCCAGCGCCGCCGGGGAGGCTCCACGCTCGGTGCGGGCCCGGCATGTGGTGGTGAATGCCGGAGCCCACAGCCTGCTGATGGCCCAGCGCATGGGCTACGGCCTGGAGTATTCCTGCCTGCCGGTGGCCGGCAGCTTCTACTTCACGCCGGATTTGCTTCGGGGCAAGGTTTACACCGTGCAGAACGACAAGCTGCCCTTTGCCGCAATCCACGGCGACCCGGACGTGCGCGCCCCTGGTAAAACCCGTTTTGGCCCTACCGCCCTGCTGCTGCCGCTGCTGGAGCGCTACAAGCCCGCTTCGTTCTGGGAGTTTCTGAAGGTGCTGCGGCTCGATTGGGCCGTGTTGGCCGTGTTCTGGCAGCTCTTTCGCATCGCCGATATCCGCAATTACATTTTTAAAAATCTGTTGTTCGAGGTGCCCTGGCTGAGGCGGCGATTGTTTTTGGCAGATGCTCGCAAGATCGTTCCCGACATGCGCCTCGAGGACCTCAGCTTCGCTGAGGGCTACGGCGGGGTGCGCCCCCAGCTGATCGATAAGGCCAACCGCAAGCTGATGCTCGGCGAGGCCAGTATCGCGGCCCGGCCCGGCCTTGTGTTCAACGTCACTCCTTCCCCTGGTGGCACCTGCTGCCTGGGTAATGCCGCCCGGGACCTGGAGGCGATCGTCGAGCGGTTGGGCTGTAGCTTCGATCGGCAGCGCTTGGCCCGGGAGCTTTACGGCGAGGCGGGCTGATGCCTTTGTCAGCTAGCGCCGCCGCGGAAAAGGTGATTGTGGCTAGCTGAGTAGAGGCGAGAACGGGCCTCAGCTGGCGCCGCCAGCGCCGGGCTGACCACGTAGAGGGTTGTGCGGATTAACTGCCGTTCCTGGCTCACCCGGGCCATGTCGGCCAGGGGAACCACCTTGATCCACTCATCAGGCCAGCTCACCCGGTAGCCAATGGCTACGGGAGTTTCGGCGGGGTAGTGGCGCAGCAGCTCGGTTTGCACCTCTTCGACGTGGCGAGCACTGAGGTAGAGGCAAAGGGAAGCTCGCAGGGAGGCCAGCCGCTCCAGTGCCTCCCGCTCCGGCACGCCGGTGCGTCCGCCGGCGCGGCTCAGCACGATCGTCTGAACCAGGCCAGGGATGGTGAGCTCGCTCTGCAGGGCAGATGCGGTGGCCTGGTAAGCACTCAAGCCGGGCACCACTTCCACGCCGATACCGGCATCGGCTAGGCGGCAAATTTGCTCGGCGATGGCGCCATAGAGGCAGGGATCCCCATCGTGGAGCCGCACCACGGTTTTGCCTGCACGGGCCCGATCCAGCACCACCTCCATCACCTGCTCCAGGGTGAGGGTGCTGGTGCGCACCTGCTCACAGCTATCGGGCGCCAGGGCTGCGATCTGGGGATTGATTAGGGAGTCGGTCCACACCAACACCTCCGCCTGTTCCAGCAGGCGGGCGGCGCGCAGGGTCAGCAGGTCGGGTGCGCCGGGCCCGGCACCAACTATCCAGACAGGCTTGTTATTCAAGTGGGTACTCCACTGGGGTCGGGCAGGGGGCGGTGGCGGCGGTAGAGCCACCAGAGGCCAACGCCGCCAAGGGCAATCAAAAGCAGGCTGACCAGCTGGGCCATGCGTAGGCCGCCATCACAGAAGGGCGGCTCAGAAAGCAGGCAGAGGGGGTCGAGGCGCAGCCCTTCAATCCACACCCGGCCGCTGCTGTAGGCCATCAGATACACGCAGCTGAGTGCTCCAGGCAGCAGCTGAATGCGGCCGCTACTGGCGGCCCGAAATAGCACCAGCAGTAGGGCGCAAACTCCCAGATTCCAAAGAGATTCGTAGAGGAAGGTGGGGTGAAAGTAGAGCTGCTCAAAAAATTCAGCTGGACGGCTGGCCGCTGGGATCTGCAGTTTCCAGGGGAGATCCGTAGGCAAGCCGAAGGCCTCAGAATTAAAGAAATTTCCCCAGCGGCCAATCGCCTGGCCGAGGGCCACGGCGGGCATCAGCACGTCGAGCAGCTGCCAGAAGGGCTGCCGGCGCCAGCGGCAGTACAGCATCGTGGCCAGGGCGCCGCCCAGCAGGGCGCCGTGGATGGCGATGCCTCCGCGCCAGATGGCGATCGCATCAAGCCAGTTGCCGGAATACTGGCGCCACTCGAGCGCGACGTAGTAGATGCGGGCCCCGATCACGGCCCCCAACACCATCAGGGGCAGGAGATCGGCAATCAGGGATGGCTCAATGCCTCGAGCCCGGCCGAGCCGGGTGGCCAGGCTGAGGCCTAGCAACACGGCAACGGCGATGAGCAGGCCGTACCAGCGCAAGGCAAAGGGGCCCAGCTGGAAAACCAGGGGCCCCGGGGAGGTGAAGGTGGCAAGCACGCTGCTCAGATCAAGCCTTCAGCAGCCTGAACCTTTTCAACCTGGCGCTTCTTGAGCACCAGCAAGATCTGGGCCAGGGCGATTGCGGCAAAGAAAGCCAACAGACCGTAGATGCGTACAGGGTTTTGCAGCACCACCTCGGCATCAATCTGGCCGAAGCCACCCACATTGGGGTCGTTGGTGATCGGAGAACCGGCAACTACTGCATCACCAACAGCCGCCAAGACTGTGGGGCCAGCCGGCACGGTTTCAGTGGCTGTAGTGCCATCTGCGGCGGTGATCTCCACCAGAGAAGCGCCGTTATCACCGGCAGTGATTGCAGACACCGTCCCAGTTACGGGGGCGTTGAACACGCCGTTGTTGCTCTTCTCGCCGGTGGGATACACCTGGCCGCGGCCACGGTTGCCGCCCACATGCAGCTGGTATTTGCCGAAGTGGATGCTGCTGTCGGTGGCGGGATCAGGAGAAAGAATCGGGAAAACGATCTCTTGGTGCTCATCACCGGAGATCGGGCCCACCAACAGAATGTTGGGTTGGTCGTCGGAATACTGGGTGTAGTAGATGCCGGCTGTTTCCTCCTTCAGCTCATCGCTGAGACGGTCTTGCGGGGCAAGGGTGAAGCCATCGGGAAGCATCACCACGGCGCCGACGTTGAGACCGGCGCGGCTGCCATCGCCGGCCACCTGCTGAACGCTGGCGTCGTAGGGGATTTCAACTACGGCCTTGAACACCGTGTCAGGGAAAATGGCCTGGGGCACTTCCACCCGGGTGGCCTTCTTGGCCAGGTGGCAGTTGGCGCAGACGATTTTGCCGGTGGCCTCCCGGGGGCTGGCGTAGTTCTGCTGGGCCCAGAAGGGATAGGCCCAGCTGGGGCTGGCGCCGGTCAAAAGCACGGCGAAGGCGATTAGGGAGCCGAGCAGCAGGGAAAGGGAACGACGCATCACGAGATCAGGCGACAGACAGGGAGAAGAAAAGCTGGATCGGGGTAATCAGGCCCACCAGGGCTTGTCGCCGGTGCGGAAGTCGGTTTCGCTCCACTGGCTAAGGAAGACGTTGTCGTTGTCTACAGAAACGTGAGCCAGGGCCAAGGAGAGGGGCGCTGGACCGCGCACCACTTTGCCGGTGGCGTCGTACTGGGAGCCATGGCAGGGGCACATGAATTTATTGGCGCCGCTGTTCCAGGGCACTACGCAGCCCAGGTGGGTGCAGATGGCGTTGATGCCGTAGCTGCCGATGGCGTCATTGCCCTCAACGAGCAAGTAGGTGGGATCTCCCTTGAGGCCCTGCACCAGGCTGCGATCGCCCTCCTTGTGAGTGCTGAGCCAGCCGCTGGCAGTGACGCTGTTGCCGAGCTCGTCTTTAGCGGTGGTGCCGCCGCCGCCTCCTGCCGCCTTGGGGGGAATGAAATAACGAGCCACTGGATAAAGGGCACCCAGGGCCACACCGGTCACAGACCCGAAGGTCAGCAGGTTCATGAACTGCCGGCGGCCCATTCCGGGCACATCACCGTTGGAGGCGCTACTTGAAGCGCTCGCTGGCATCTGGGTCATGAAGACGCGCCGGGACAATGTGGCGCCCATTATGAACCTTGCCTGTGCGGCTCCGGGGCGGTGCAGCCGGCTCGCCCCTGGGCCTGCAACATGCTGTTGTGCAATCCGTCGCGTGAGCTTGGGCGTGTCCCTGCCCTCCAGTGCCCTCCCCCCACCCCCTGAGCCAGGTTCGCCCCTGTCTGCGCAAGAGGTTTGGGATTTGCTGCAAACCCGTTGGCAGGTTTCCTACGACCTGCAGCTGGTGCAGCGTCGCGGCCGTCTCTACCTACAGGTGATGTGGGCCTACCTAGAGCAGCAATCCTTTCCGCTCACGGAGGAGGGCTACCGCAGCAAGCTCGAGGAACTGGTGGGTTTGCTGAACGGCCTGGGGGTGGCTGATCAGGTGCGCAGCTGGCTTGGCACCACCTCCGATAAGCCGAGACAGGGAAAGGCCATGGGTCTGGCGTTGGAGATCCCGGCCGGCAGGGCCAGCGAATTTTTACTCTAGGCGGGCCGCAGCCGTTCGGTGCAGGCCACCAGGCCAACGCCGATTAGGTAGAGGGCCGTGATCGCCCCGGAGAGCAGCAGCATCGTTACGGGGTCGGTGGAGGGGGTCAACACGGCTCCCGCCAGGGCACTTGCCAGTACCACCCAGCGCCAGCCTGCCAGCATGGGCTGGGCCTTCACCAAGCCAAGGGCGCCGAGCAACAATTGCAGCACCGGCAGTTGAAATGCCAGCGCGGTGGCCACCATCAGCAGCAGCACGAAGTCGAGGTAGCGCTCGATTGACCAGCTCGGTTCGACAACGTCGGCGCCGTAGCTCACCAGGAAGCGCAGGGCTGCGGGCACCAGCGCCCACCAGGCGAAAGCCAGCCCCGCAGCGAACAGCACCGCCGAGCCAGCTACCGCCGGGGCCACCAGCCGCCGCTCCCGCCGGGTAAGCCCGGGCAGCACGAACCCCAGACCCTCGTAGAACACGTAGGGCAGGGCCAAGGTGAGCCCGGCGTAGCCCGCCACTTTGAACGACACAAACAAAAATTCGCCCGGCGCCAGCTGCAGAAAGCGGATGCCCTCCGCTGGCACTTCCAGCAGCCGCACCAATGGTTTAACGGCGACGAGGCAGGCTGCTGCCGCCACCACTACCGCCAGCAGGCTGCGCAGCACGCGGCGGCGTAGCTCCTCGAGATGCTCCACCAGGCTCATCTCCACCTCGGCTGGAAATTCTCCAGGCCCCGATTCGGGCGCGGCGAGGGGCTTGGCTGAGATTTCGGGTTCGGCGCTCATCGTTTCTGCTCCATCAGCAGGCTAAGAGCCCGCTGAGGTTCTCCCCACAGCACGGAGCCGCCACGATGGCGCACGGTACCGGGAGCTGCACCAGGAATGCGTTGTAACTCCTCGGTGGGCACCATCACCACCGGCACCCGCCGGTTGCCCCGGCCCCTGCTGTAGTGAGCGGCCAGATCGGCTGCGGCCTGCAGATCCGCATCGCTGGCCGGTCGCTCCGAGCTTTTCAGCACCACATGGCTGCCGGGCAGCTCCTGGGCGTGGAACCAGAGATCGCCGCGGCGCGCCTGGCGAAAGGCGATCCATTCGTTTTGGCGGTGGTTGCGGCCAATTTGTATGGGCAAACCTGAAGGTGTGTGCAGCTCCAGGGGCTGGGGCACCCCCTCGATCGCCCCAGACCGCCGGCTCTGGCGACCCCCGGCTGGCTTGCGCTGGCCGCGCTCAGCCAGCAGGGCTTCGAGCTCGGCAGCCAGGCTGCTCACCTGCTCGAGGCTGTCGGCCTGCTCCAGGTAAGTGAGGCTGGCTTCGAGGCTTGCTAACCGCTGCCTGTGCAGCTCCAGCCTGGGGGTGATTGCCGCCACCGAACGCCGCCGTTTGCGGGCGGTTTTGTAGAGCTTCTGGGCCTCTTCAATGCACTGGCGGCTCGGCTGGAGCTGGCTGAGCAGGGCATCGGCGCGGCGCTGCAGAGCTTCCCCTTCAGGCACCGCATCCAGCAGGGCTTGCTGCTCGCTGGCCTGGCGGCTTTCGCGCTCGACTGTGGCCTTCAAGCGGTGCTGCAGCTGCTGGCGCTGCTGCACAAGCACCTGGGCGCCGAGGTGCTCGCTGAAGTAGGCGGCTATGCCTTGATTGATTGCCAGGGCTGGATTTGCGGTAGGGGTATCGCCGCTGGATCCAGCCCAGCAGCGGTAGCCGGCCGGTTCGAGCTGCCAGCTGAATCGCCCCATCTGCACGGCTTCAAGCCACTGGCGCCAGCCCTGCCACAACTGCTGCCATTGCTCTGGACTGATGCTGTCCACGGCCAGTTCGCCCCAGCCGCTGGGGAGTAGCTGGCGCAGTAAGGCCGGACTAATGCCCTGGTAGGCATCACGCAGGGCCTGCTGCAGGGGCAGGGGCACGAGGCGCAGACGGCGCTGCCAGCTCCCAAAGCTCTCCTCCAGCCGCGGCGGCTCGCCCGCCAGGGGCGGGGGCGGCTGGTAAGGGTCGCCGGTGCCGATCGGCCGTAGGCGTGATTGCTGGGGTTTCACCTGGCGGGCTAGGGCCACTACCTGGCGGTCGGCGTCGAGTAGCAGCAGGTTGCTGTGGCGGCCCATCAGCTCCACCACCAGCCAGCGCAGCACGGGCTCACCGGGACGCCTGGCGAAGCCAAGCTCCACCACCCGCTCCCAGCCCTGCTGCTGGATTTCTATGAGGGCCAGACCCTTGAGCCCGTGCTGCAGCTGCTGGGCCAGGGTGCTGCCATCCCCTTGCCGGGGTGGCGGCGGGATTGTGTGCAGCCGAGCCGCTTCTGCCTGCCAGCTGAGCTCGAGCCAGTGGCTACCGCTAAGGCTGCGCAGGCCGATCTGCAGGGCCTGGGAGCTGGCCTGCTGGGCCTTCTCAAAGCGACTTGGCAGCAGTAGCGGCCGCCACTCGGCCAGCACCGCCCGCAGGGTCGTGACGTCTACTGCCTGCAGGCGTGAGGGTGCCTGAAGGCGGGAGGGAGCCATGGCTTGGCAGGGGGACACGGCTTGGCAGGGGGGACACGGAGGCCGGCTTCTACTCTGCAGGCCAGAGCTGTCGCCCGCCATGAGCGCCTTGCCCGGCCGTCTCACCTTGATCACCGGACCTAGTGGAGTCGGCAAGGGCACCTTGGTGCAGCGACTGCTGCTACTTCATCCAGAGATCTGGCTATCAATCTCAGCCACCACCCGCGCCCCCCGCGCCGGTGAGCTGGATGGCCAGCACTACTTCTTTCTGACTCGCGACGCCTTTGAAGGCCAGGTGGCTGAGGGCGGGTTTCTGGAGTGGGCCGAATTTGCCGGCAACCTCTACGGCACCCCCCGCCAACCGGTGCAGGCCCAGCTAGCTGCAGGAAGGCCCGTTCTGCTTGAGATCGAGCTGGAGGGGGCACGCCAGGTGCGCCAAAGCTTTGCCGAGGCTTTCCAGATTTTTGTCGAACCCCCCAGTTTTGAGGAGCTTGAGCGGCGTATCCGCGGCCGCGGCACCGACAGCGAGGAGGCGATTGGCCGGCGGCTGGAGCGGGCCAAGGTGGAGCTGGCTGCGGCGCCAGAATTTGACGCGGTGCTTGTCAACGGCGAACTTGAACAGGCGTTAGCTGAGCTTGAGCAGCTGCTGAGCTAGGCCAGCTGGGCACGGGCAAAAAAAAAGGCCCCGAGGGGGCCGCCGCTGATCAGAAATGGCTGATCTGAGGGGGCTGATCAGAGGGGAAGGAACAGCAAGTCGGGGAAGAAATGGTTGAACTCGATCATTATTAAGGCGGTAACGCCGAACCAAATGGCAGCAAATACCGGAGCGGTGGTGAGGAACTTTTTCATGATGAAAAATTTAGAGATACGTCTTGGACTTGAAGGGCTAAGAACCCCTTAGCGGGGCGAAACTGCTCAGCGAGGAGAAACAGTGACCTTGTCGTCGGATTCGAGCAGCTTGCCGCTGGTGAGCTCGCCGAAGGCTGCCAGGGGCCAGGTGGCTGCTGCCAGGGTGCTCTTAATAGCCAGGGGCAGATCAATCTGGATCTCCTTCATGGTGGCGTCCTTGTCGCCGCGGATGGCGCGCAAGTAGTTGCGACCAGCCCAGCCAATGCAGCCAGCTATGTAAAGGAAGGCGATACCGGGGAGCATGAAATCACCGGCATGGTTCCAGCGTCCATCCACGATCAGGTGGGGTAGGCCATCGGTGCCGCATACGGACTGGCTGTACATCGCGAAACGCGCCTTGGCCTGATCGGTTTTGGCGGTAGCAGCGCGCTGCTGGAAGCGGGCGCTCTCGGAGCAGGGGGTCAGTCCTGCCACGTCAGCCTTGGCCGCAGGGGCGAAGCCGAGCAACAGGAAGGCGGAGAGCAGAACCGCGAAGAGTCGGCGGGAGAAAAGACGGCGCATCGGACGCAAGGCCGCGGGGCAGGATGACACTTCTGGACAGTACGGGAGCTGTTGAAGTCCAATGCCTTTGGTTCTTGCCCTCGAAACAAGTTGTGACGAGTCGGCGGCAGCGATTGTGCGTGATCAGACGGTGCTCGCCAGTGCCGTCGCCTCCCAGGTCGAGGAGCACGCCCGCTGGGGTGGCGTGGTGCCGGAAATCGCCTCGCGGCGTCACGTCGAGGCCCTGCCCCAGCTGATTGGGCAGGTGTGCCGAGATAGCGGCGTGACCATGGCCGAGCTCGATGGCATCGCCGCCACCGCCGCGCCGGGCCTGGTGGGGGCCCTGCTGGTGGCATCGGTCACGGGCCGCACCCTGGCGAGGCTGCATGGCAAGCCCTTTGTGGCTGTTCATCACCTTGAAGGTCATCTCTGCTCGGTGCAGCTGGGCGAGCCCCTGCCGCCCGGTCCCTACCTGGTGCTGCTGGTGAGCGGCGGCCATACCGAGTTGCTGCGGGTCGACGGGCCTGGCCGCTATGTCCGCTTGGGCCGCAGCCACGACGATGCCGCCGGCGAAGCCTTCGACAAGGTCTCCCGCCTGCTCGGGCTCGGATACCCGGGTGGACCGGCGATTGAGGCGGCTGGGCAAAACGGCGACCCCCTTCGCTTTGCCCTGCCCAAGGGCCGGGTGTCGCGGCCGGAGGGTGGCTTTTATCCCTACGACTTCAGTTTCAGCGGCCTCAAGACGGCGATGCTGCGCCAGGTGCGCGCTTTGGAGGCTGAGCACCAGGCGGGCGGCGAGCCGCTACCGCTGGCTGATCTAGCGGCCAGCTTTGAGCAGGTGGTGGCCCAGGTGTTGGTGGAGCGCAGTTGCCGCTGCGCCCGTGAGCAGGGCCTGGGCACGCTGGTGCTGGTGGGTGGCGTGGCCGCCAATCGGCGGCTGCGGCAGCTGTTGGAGCAGCGCTGCGGGCTTGATGGCCTGGCCTGGAGGGTGGCTCCGCTGGCCTACTGCACCGATAACGCCGCCATGATCGGTGTGGCTGCGGCCCAGCGCCTGGCCGGCGGCCAGAGCAGCTGTTTCGACTTGGGCGTGGCTGCCCGGCTGCCCCTGGAGCAAGCCGGCTTGCTTTACGAATCACAACCGTGCTTTTAATCGTCGTAAACTGAAATTCCTCCGGTATTGGTGCGGCCCGATGACCACCCTCAACCGCGAGCGCGAACTGCAAGACGCCGTCGATATTGATCAGGTGCCAGACGGGTTTGAGCCGGTGAGTGCCACCGAGCTCAATGCCTGGCGCCGCGGTTTCACCCCCCAAGCCGAGATCTGGAACGGCCGGCTGGCAATGGTGGGCCTGTCTGTGGGCTTATCGGTGCTGCTAGTGGCCCGCCTAGCGAGCCACTAGAAACCCTTGCCTCATCCCTGGGTTGACTAGCTCCGACCGCGAAGAGCTTGGGCCAGTTCGTTGGGCTTGAGGCTTTGGGCTAATGCGTCCTCTGGCGCAACCCGGTTGGCTTCCACCAATTGCTGCAAGGCCTGATTAGCGGTTTGCATGCCATCGAAAGCGCTGCGCTTCATGATCTCCTCGATCTCGTCGAGTTCGCCGCGCTGGATGTAATCCTTGCAGGCGTCGGTGTTGATCAAAATGTCGTGATAAGCGGCACGTTTGCCGTCGGTTGTTTTAAGCAGTCCCTGGGCTATCACGCCGAGCAGTGATTCTGAAACCGCACGCCGTACACTGTCCTGCTCGCTGGGGGGGTACATGCCCAGCACCCGTTCTACGGTTTTGACGGCGGAGTTTGTGTGCAAGGTGCCAAACACCAAGTGGCCTGTCTGGGAGGCCTCGATGGCTGTGGCCAGGGTCTCTTGATCGCGTATTTCTCCAATCAGGATTACATCGGGATCTTCCCGAAGCGCTGCCCGCAGGGCGTTGTGGAACACCTTGGTGTGCTGACCCACCTCCCGGTGCCTAATCAACGACTGGCGGCTTTCGTGTACGAATTCGACCGGATCTTCGATGGTGAGAATATGGCGGCACATGTTGCGGTTGATCCAGTCGATCATCGCGGCCAGGGTGGTGCTCTTGCCGGAGCCGGTGGGGCCCGTAACCAGGATCATTCCCTTGGGCCGGGCCGCCAGCTCCTTGAGCACTGACGGCAGGTTGAGATCTTCCATGGTGGCGATCTTTTGGGGGATCAGCCGCAGCACCATCGCCGGCCCCCGCAACGAATCCAACAGGTTGATGCGCACTCGCACAAAGGAAAAGGCGTGGGAGCCGTCGAATTCCTTGTCGCGTTGGAAGCCGTCGATTTCGGCGGGGCTGAGCATCTCTCTCATCCAGCCGCTGAAGGTGGCCGCATCAGTCACGGGCCATCCGGTGCCAGCCATCTCCCCCCGGGCCCGGAAGCGGGGTTCCTCTCCGACTCCCAGATGTACATCCGAGTAGCCCCTCTCGTTGGCGATGCGCACGATGCCTTCGAGGCTGTCGGGCTGGCTGCCATTATCTACCCGGGTGGGGGCAGTTCCACTGTCTGCGGTGGGGGCCGGGGGCGCCGCTGCTGGAGCTGGGGGTGCGGCGGCTGGCGGTGCTGCGGCAGGGGGGAAAGGTGACGGGGGAAAGGGAGACGGAGGAAAGGGTGAAGTCGTCATCTGCTGCGGTCACCGGTATCTGCCCAGCTTCGCTGCTGCAGCGGCTCCTGTCAGCCCCGGACCCTTTGCTGATGACCTTCGTAGGATCAATTGGTCTGCAGCGCTTCGGTGTCCAAGCCCCTTGTCACGATCGTGCTGGGCACCCGTCCGGAGGCCATCAAGCTGGCGCCGGTGATCCGGGCCTTTCAGCAGGCCGACGATTTCCGCACTCGGGTTGTGCTCACCGGCCAACACCGCGAAATGGTGAGCCAGGTAATGGGTCTGTTTGGCCTGACGGCCGACCACGATCTGGCCCTGATGGCTCCCAAGCAGACCCTCACCCACATCACCTGCGGCGCGCTGCAGGGGCTGAAGGAGGAATTTGGCGAGCATCGGCCCGATCTGGTGCTGGTGCAGGGCGACACCACCACCGCCTTCGCTTCGGCCCTGGCGGCCTTCTACGAGCAGATCCCGGTGGGCCACGTAGAGGCCGGGCTGCGCACCGACAACCTGCTCGATCCCTTCCCGGAGGAGGCCAACCGGCGCCTGATCTCCCAGCTGGCCCAGCTGCACTTCGCCCCCACGGCCCTCTCGGCTGCTAATTGCCGGGCATCAGGGGTGGTGGGCACGGTGCTTACCACCGGCAACACGGTGATCGACGCCCTGCTGTTGATGGCCGAGCAGGCGCCTCCCTACACCCTGCCCGGCCTCGATTTTGAGACGCAGCGGGTGATTCTGGCCACGGTGCACCGGCGTGAAAATTGGGGTGAGCGCCTACAGGACATAGGCCGCGGCTTCCGTGAGCTGCTCGAGCTCTATCCCGATACGTCCCTGCTGCTGCCCTTGCATCGCAATCCCACCGTGCGAGAGCCCCTGCAAGCCCTGCTCGGAGACCACCCCCGCGCCTTCCTGGTTGAACCCCTCGATTACGACCAGCTGGTGGCGGCGATGCGCGGCGCCACCTTGGTGCTGAGCGATTCGGGCGGTCTGCAGGAGGAGGCGCCATCGCTGGGTAAGCCGGTGCTGGTGCTGCGCCGCACCACGGAGCGCCCTGAGGCTGTGGAGGCAGGCACGGCAAAGCTGATCGGCACCGATAGCGCCGACATCGTGGCCGAGGCCAGCCGTCTGCTGGATGATCCGGCGGCTTATGAGGCCATGGCCCGGGCCCACAATCCCTTTGGCGACGGCCAGGCTTCAGGGCGGATCGTGGAGGCTGCGCGCACTTTCCTGGCTGGCTAAGCCTTGGGACCTGAGGTTCAGGGGCGCTTCTTGGCCCAGGGGGGCAGGTCGATGAACACCCGGGTGCCGCTTTTGAGCCCGGAGAGGATTTGGGTGTCCTTGCCGCTGCTGATGCCGAGCTCCACCGGCTGGAAGGTGGGCTGGTTTTTCGTGCCCACCAGCAGCACGCCCGGCCGCCCAGCCTCGGTGACGATCGCCACGGTGGGCACCAGGGTGTCGGCCCGCACCTGACCTGTCTGGAAGCCGACGTCGGCAGTCATGCCGATGCGCAGCTGGGGGGGCTCGCCAACCAAGCGCAGCACCACATCGAAGGAGGTGACGTTGTTGATCTTCACGGCCCGGGGGGTGACGCGCTTGACCCGTGCTTCAAAGCTTTTATCGGGAAAGGCATCCACCCGCACCGTGGCGCTCTGGCCTAGCTGCACACGGCCAATGTCGCTTTCCGGCACCTTGGCCACCACCTCCAGCCCCTGGGCTAGCTCCACAATCGAGGAGCTGGTTGCACCGGCGGTGGCCGAGGCGGTGGTGGTGGGTGTCACAAAGGCGCCAGGATCGGCGAAGCGCTGGGTCACCACCCCATCGAACGGCGCCCGCACCACCAGATCGGCTTGCTCCACCTGGCGGGCGGTCAACCGCTGGCGGGCGGCCTGTTCAGCCGCCTGGTCCACCAGGAAGGTGCTGCGCACGCTGTTGAAGTCGCTAAGGCTGATGGCGTTCTGGCGGTAGAGGCGCTCGTTGCGCTCCAGCTCGCTGCGGCTGCGGGCCAGCTGGGCCTGGGCTGAGCGCAATTGGGCCCGCAGCTCGGCGAGCCGCTCGTCGAGGTCGCCTCGATCCATGCGAGCTAGGGCCTGGCCGCGGTCTACCGGGTCGCCCTCCTCCACGTAGAGCGCCTCGATCACCCCCTGCCGTTTGGGGCTGACGTTTACGCGCTTTTCGGCCTCGAGTTCGCCGCTGGCACTCACCACCCCTGGCAGGTCGCCCGCAGCTGCAACAACGGTGTACAGCTCGAGATTGGCCCGGCTGGTGCCGCGCTGTCGCTGCACTAGGCCGATGCCAGCTACGAGCACAAGCCCTGCGGCGGCCGCGGCCCAAAGGCGCCGACGCTGCCAGGGCCGGCGCGGCGAGCTGGAAATCGCCGGCACTGAAGTGGGGGTGGAAATTGGGCTGGGGGCAGATAATTCCATTTTCGCTGCTGGCGCCTCGACCTGCGGCCCGTAGATTTCGTTGATGCTTAAAGCCGGAATCGTCGGTTTGCCCAACGTCGGCAAATCGACCCTGTTCAATGCCCTGGTCGCCAACGCCCAGGCCGAAGCCGCCAACTACCCCTTCTGCACGATTGAGCCGAATTCCGGTGTGGTCTCCGTGCCAGACCCCCGGCTTGACCAGCTAGCTGCGCTCAGCTCCAGCAAGGAGATCATTGCCACCCGGGTTGAGTTTGTCGATATCGCCGGGCTGGTGAAGGGGGCCAGCCAGGGAGAGGGTCTTGGCAACAAGTTTCTGGCCAACATCCGCGAGGTGGACGCAATCGTGCACGTGGTGCGCTGCTTCGAAAATGACGACGTGATCCATGTGAGTGGCTCGGTGGGGCCGGCCCGCGACGCGGAGGTGATCAACCTCGAGCTGGGCCTGGCCGATCTCTCCCAGGTGGAGAAGCGCCGCGAGCGGCTCAAGAAGCAGGTGCGCACCAGCAAGGAGGCCCAGCTTGAAGATGCCGTCCTCGAGCGCATCCAGGTAGAGCTGGAGGCCGGCGGTGCCGCCCGCAATGTGGCCCTCAGCGAGGAGGAGGCCCCGTTGCTCAAGCCCCTGGGGCTGCTCACCGCCAAGCCGATCATCTATGCCACCAATGTCAGCGAAGACGATCTGGCCAGCGGCAACGCCTACTGCGAGGAGGTGGCAGCGCTGGCCCTGAAGGAAGGGGCGGGCACGGTGCGCATCTCGGCCCAGGTGGAGGCTGAATTGATTGAGCTTCCCGAGGAGGATCGCACCGAATTCCTGGCGGGTCTCGGCGTAGGGGAGGGCGGCCTGCAGAGCCTGATCCGCGCCACCTACGACCTGCTGGGGCTGCGCACCTATTTCACTACCGGCGAGAAGGAAACCCGCGCCTGGACCATCCAGGCCGGCATGACCGCCCCCCAGGCCGCTGGCGTGATTCACACCGACTTCGAGCGCGGCTTCATCCGCGCCCAGACGATCGGCTACAAACAGCTGCTCGAGGCGGGTTCGCTGGTGGAAGCTCGCACCAAGGGCTGGCTGCGGGCTGAAGGCAAGGAGTACGTGGTGGCTGAGGGCGACGTGATGGAGTTTCTGTTCAACGTGTGAGCTCGGGGGCCGTTCACCAAGCCTGAACCTGCTTCAAAATGGATTTGCTGAGAGACACGCCATGACTACCCCCCAACCAACCAACCCTCAGCCCGAAGAAGCCGTGGACGTTGGCCATCCCCACGATTTTGAGGTGCAGAAGGAGCTGCACCAAAAGATCCGCAACGATCCCGACTACGACGACTGGGAATACGGCACCGAGCCCCTGCCCCACGAGGCCTGGGTGGCTAAGCAGGCATCCGCGCGCGAGCAACCGCCGGCCTCGGCTTGAAGCATGGCCCCCCTCTGAATCCGTACAACTCCTGCAACTTGCACAGCCTGTACACATTTCCTACAGGGGTTTCAGATTTTGGACCGGGTTTCAGCTCAACTGGTCCGATCCGAAATCTGCAGCTGGCTTCGGCCTGAGCCGCTTCACCAGGTTGAGGCCTGCCAGGCATAGCAGGGTCATGCCGATCCAGAAGCCACCGGCGTGGCTCTGGGCATCGAGGGCTACACCCGCCAGCAATGGAGCACCTAGGGCGCTCAGGGCAAAACATTGGGAAAAAAGAGCCATGGCCAAGCCCTGGTGCTCCTTCGGGCTGAGCTCGATCACCGCTGCGGTGGCAATCGGCAGGAAAGCAGCTGCCCCCAGAGCCAGGGGCAGCTGGGCCAGTAGCACCAGCCAAAGCCCTTGGCTGCTCAGGGCCGAAAAGGCCAGCAGCACCGTGCCCATCGCAAAGCAGGCCAGGCTCAGCCCTAGCCCGTGCGCTATGGGGCGCTTGGCCAGGGCCTGACCCACCGGCCACTGGATCAGCACCAGCACGCCCAGCTGCAGACCAACCAGCAGCGCCCCCAGGCTTTCAGGCATGGCCGCCCGCTCCAGGCCGCCGCGCACCAGATCCAGGGGCAGGGCGCTCTGCATCAGCGCCGGCAGCGAGGTGGCCAGCAGGCTGATCGCTAGTAGCGGCAGCAGTGGCGGCAACCATTGGCGCCAGGGGGTGTGATCGGCTGGATCGAGGCTGGCAGGTCTAGCCCGCTGCAGGGGCTGCCTTAGCAGCAGCGCTACCACCGCCAGCAGGCAGATGATGTCGATTAGGTAGATGCCCCGCAGCCGGCCGGCTGCAGCTAGCAGCGCCCCGAGCAAGGCTCCAGCCGCAATCCCAGCCGCATCGGCGCTGCGCACCAAGGCATAGCCCCGGGCGGTGGGAATCGGGGCAGGCCCCATGCGGCAGCCCAGGGGCACCGCCAGCTCAACCGCCGGCCAGTAGAGCCCGGCAGCGATGCCGATCAACAATTGCCCCTGCACATAGCCCGGGAAGCTGGCCGTGCCGAACAGCCGCAGGTCCCCCAGCAGGGCTGCCAGGGCGGCCAGTAGCACCGGTATCGAGCAGGCCAGCCCCCGATCCAGCAGCATGCCGCTCAAAAAACGACCAGCCGTGCCAGCCAGCGCTGCCAGCGCCAAACCCTGGGTCACCGCCTGGGCGCTGAAGGCCGCCTGGTGGAACACGATCGGAGTTAGGTACAGCACCCCACCGGCTCCAAACGAAGCCACCAGTCGCACTAAGGCCACCTGGCGCAGCGCCGCCGGAAACTGGGCCAGCCAGCCGGACTGCGGCGGACTGGCGGAACGGAAGGGGCGCAAACGGGCCGTTAGGTAGCTGAAGGGAGTCTGGCGCCGCCTAGCGGCCCTGGCACGAGAGAATAAATACCCCCGCCCTTTGCCTTGGCTCGCCGCTCGTTGCGCCTCTGGTGTTGCTTTACCGGAGCTCTGGCCATGGGCTGTATGCCGGCTCGGGCTGCCGAGGAGTTGGTGCTGCAACTCGATGGCCTGGCGCTGCCCATCGACCTGGTGGCCCTGGAGTCCTGGACTCGCCAGCCCCAGCAGGCATCTAACGACCTGAAGGCGTGGCTCAATCTGCTGGAGCCCCAGAGTCGCCGCGACCTGGTCCGCTTGCTGCAGGCGCCACTGCTGCGGGATCGCAGTTTTGGGCTGCAGCTGCTCAACAGCTGGACCGGCGAGCAGATGCTTAAAGAAGCCGGCAGCCTGCTGACTACCGGCCCTTCTGACCGCAGCACGGCACCGCTGCTGCTCAGCAGCCTGCGTCGGTTGCTGGAGGCACAGAGCAGCGTCTCCGCCCTGGAGCTGCTGCGGGCCCTGCCTGTGGCCAGCGTCACCCTGCGCCTCGATGGCGCGTTGCAGCTTGCCGGCCAGTGGCGCCGCCAGCTGCAGCGTCAAAACACTGCCCTGGAGCGGTTGCGCCAGCTGCCCCTGCCCCGGCGTAGCTCCAGTCCTTTGGGGTTTACCAGCGCCGTGCGGCGCCAGCCCCAGCGCCTGCAGCTGCAAGTTCCCCATCGGGTGGCGCCCCTGCCGCTGGAGCTATGGCCTGCCCAGCAGGCCCGCCGTGGCCCTTGGCTGCTGCTGATGCCGGGCCTGGGCGGCAGCGCCGACCAGCTCAGCTGGTTGGCGGCGGCTCTGGCTGATCGGGGTTGGCCCGTGTTGGTGGTGGTCCATCCCGGCAGCGACCAGCAGGCACTGCAGGCGTCGCTGCTTGGCGATGCCCCACCGCCCGGGGCCGAAACCTTGCCCCAGCGCCTGGCAGATCTGCAGGCCGTGCTCGAGGCCCAGCGGGAGGGCCAGCTGCCCTCTTTAGGCCCGGCGCCGGCGGGGGAGCAGGGCGTGGTGCTGGGGGGGCACTCACTTGGTGGCCTGGCTGCGCTGATGGGGGCTGGCCTGGTGCCGGAGCGGGGACTGGGTCGCCGTTGTGAGCTGGCCCTGGCGTCCTTGCCGCTTACCAACCTGTCGCGGCTGCTCCAGTGCCAGCTGCCTCGGATCACCGGTGATGGCGACGCCAGCGCCGGCCCCTTGCGGCCCCAGGCCACCCCCTTGCTGGGAGTGGTTGCCTTCAATGGTTTCGGCAGCCTGCTTTGGCCCCACCGCGGCCTGCAAGATCTCAACGTGCCGGTGTTGCTGGTTGGCGGCAGTCTCGATCTGGTGACCCCTCCGGTGCAGGAGCAGCTGGCCGTGTTTGCTGGTGCCACCCATTCCCGCAGCCGGCTGGTGCTGGTTGAAGGTGCCAGCCATTTCTCACCGGTGCGTATCGACAACCGGGGCGAAGCGTTGTTTCGACTCGGTGAGGAGCTGGTGGGCATCGAGCCCCTGAAGGTGCAGGCGCTGCTGCTCAACGTCACCAGCGAGTTTCTGCAGGGCTTTGAGCACCCATTGCTGCTTACCCCCCAACGCCGCGACCAGGACGGCGTCCGGGCCTACGTGCTCGATCGCAACCAGGCTCGCCGCTGGCAGGGGTTGCTGCCGCCGGAGTGAGTTAAGGCTCAGAACTTGATCCGCGGATCGAGCACGGCCACCAGCAGATCCACCAGCACCGTCACCAGCACCACCAGGCCGGCCACCACCACCACGATGCCCTGTACCAGTGGGTAGTCGCGCTGGCCGATCGCTTCCTGCAGCCGGAAGGCGATTCCTGGCCAGGAGTAGGTGACCTCGATCAGCAGTGCCCCGCCGATCAGCGACGCCACGGTGATGCCCGTGATCGTGAGCACCGGCAGCAGGGCATTGGGCAGGGCGTGGCGCAGCACCACCCGGGCCTCTCCCAGACCGCGGCTGCGGGCTGCTTCCACGTAATCGGAGCCGAGGGTGCGGCGCAGATTTAGCCGCAGCGAGTTGGCGAAGATGCCGCTGAGCAATAGGCCCAGGGTGGACGCTGGCAGCACCAGATGGCGCACGCTCCCTAGCAGCTGCTGCCATTCGCCCGTGGCCAGGCCACTGCGCAGGCTGTCGAGCAAGTAGAAGCCACTGCCTTGCGGCGGCAGCAAGGTGGGCGGGAAGCGCCCCCCCACCGGCAGCCAGCCCAGCCACACCGCAAACACCAGCTGCACCACCATCGCGGCCCAGAAGGGCGGTAGGGCATAGGTGCCGATGCCGTAGAGCCGGCCAGCTAGATCGAGCTTGCCTTCCGGGCGGGCAATGCCGGAAAAGCCCACCGCTAAACCGACAACGGCAGCCAGCAGCAGGGCCACCACCCCCAGCTCCAGGGAGGCCGGCAGGCTTTGGCGAATCACTTCCGTCACCGGTTCCTGGTTGGTGAGCGAGGCGCCCAGGTCGCCATGCAGCAATTTGCCCAGGAAGCCGCCGTATTGGTGCAGCAATGGTTGATCTAGGCCCAGCTGGGCCCGCAGCGCAGCGCGGGCGCTTTCGGGAGCGCGGGTGCCGAGCAGGGCGTCGATCGGATCCCCTGGCGCCAGCCGTAGCAGCAGAAAAACCAGGCTGGCGATCAGCCACAACATCAATGGCGCCAGCGCCAGCCGGGCGGCCAGGTAGCGCAGTAGGGCCCGGCGGCGGCTCATGGTTTGCTGCTCCCTTGGGAGGTCTGCTTACGGGTCAATTCCTGGAGCAAGAGGCGGCCGGAGCCATCGAAACGGGGCTGGCTGATGCTGGGCTGGGCCCAGGCCCGCGGTGCCACCAGCCACACCGGTAGGTAGGGGTTGGCGGCCGCCGTTTGGCGCTGGATGCGGCGCAACAGGGCGGCGCGGGCGGGGCCGGCTACAGAAGCACTGCGCTCCAGGTCTAGTTGCAGGCCGGGTTTGGCCCAGAAACTGCCACTGGCGGCGCTGGCCCCCTTGAGACAGCGCTCCCCTTGGGCTTCCTCACAGCCCAGCAAGGGCACCAGGTAGTTGTCGGCATCGGGAAAGTCGCCCATCCACTCCAGCAGGATTAGCGGGAAGGCCCCTTCCCCTAGCTGGCGGTAGGCGGTGGTGGCCTCCATGCCGGTCACCTCTAGCTCAACGCAATCGCCCAGATCTTGCTGCAGCTGGGCCTGCCAGGTGAGGGCAAACATCCGGTCGGCGGGGATGTTGGAGCGGAAGGTGAGCGGCAGGGCCAGGCGCTTGCCTTGGCAGTAACCGGCCTGGCGATAGAGCTGGCGGGCCTTGGCTGGGTTGTAGCTGGGCCAGGCCTGGGGGTCGGAGCCCTTGAGGCTGGGGGGCACCAGATCGCGCAAGGGCGGCCGCAGGCCCAGGGTGACCCGGCGGCTGATGGTGTGGCGATCGAGGCTGTAGGCCACCGCTTGGCGCAGCCGGGGATCGTTGAGGGGCGGCTGGTCGGTGAGCAGGGTGAGGTAGCCGATCTCCAGTGCCGGACCGCTGCCCTCCCGCAGGCTCCCAGCTGCAGCCTGGCGTTGCAAGGCGGCCTGCTGGTCGATTTCGAGGCTGGTCGAGAGCAGCACATCCACCTCGCCGCTCTGCAGGGCGCCGTAGAGAGCGGTGGAATTACTGAGCGACACCAGGTCGATGCCGCCATTGGCGGGTTTGGGCCCCCAATACCCCGCAAACGGCTCTAAGCGTTGCTGCTGACCTGTAAAGAAGCTGAGCCGGTAGGGCCCGGTGCCCACGAAGCGGTCGTTGAGGAAGCGATCGCGATGGTTTTTGTAGGCGCTGGGGGAGAGGGGCGTCAGGTTGACGGCGCTGAGCAGCTCGGCGAGGGGGCTGAAGGGGCGCTTGAGCGTCAGCTCGATTGTGTAGGGACCTACGGCCCGCGCTGCGCTTACCCGATCGCCCAGCAGGTAGCTGAGCTTGCCGATAGCTAGGAAGCGCTCCAGGCTGAACACCATGGCCGCGGCATTGAACGGCGTGCCGTCGTGGAAGCGCACGCCCTGGCGCAGCTGCACCTGGGCCTTGAGCCCGTCGGCGCTCAGCTGGGGCAGCGCCACTGCCAGGCGCGGCTCCAGCTGGCCAGCGGCATTGATCGCATAGAGCGGATCGCCGATCGCGCTCAACAGCTGCATGGCACCGAAGGTGTAGGCGCCGCCTGGATCAACCGTGTCGATGCGGTTTTTGCTGGCAACTACAAGCCGGTTGGCCGACGCCTCGTGCTTGGGCCGGCAGCCGGAGAGAGCCAGGCCAGCTGTCAGGACGCTGGTCAGCAGGGCTGCTGCCAGGGTTTGGGTCAGCCGCGGAGCGCGGGGCAAGGGGCGGCCGTCAAATCAACGCCATTCAAGACCGACGCGGCCAGGCAGGGCGCACCTGTTGCAGGGAAATTTCAAACACTTCCGATCCCTGGCGCGCCAGGGGCCAGCGGCGCAGCCAGCAGCGGTCGTGGTGGTCGTCGACGCCAATCACTTGGTAGAGCTGCTCATCGCTTTCAAGGTGCACGCAGGCGCCTTGGTGAAGGTTGACGGTGCTCGAGGCCTGGGCACTGGAGCAGGTGGGGCCGGTCATGGGGTTAGGGGCTAACTGATTGGTGCTTGCTGGGCAGATGCTGCGGGGGACAGGGGCTAAACACTGTTCGCCTCGCTACAAACATCGGCCTGGGTGTGGGGATCTCGACAGGGCTTGCCGCAGCACTGGCCCTTTCAGATCAGACCCCGCTGGGGTCTTAATAATTAATTTCGATTTATACCCCCACTGTGGCCTGCCACTGGTCCCATTGGCCAGTTGATGGCGATTTGGAGACCTGATGGAGTCAATCAGGCCCGCTGCTACAGGGTGCGCAGGCAGGCGGCCACGGCCTGAACATCTGACAGGGCCTCGATTGCGGCTAGGGCCTGGCGGAAGTTGGCTTCGCAAACCTCGTGGGTAATCACCACGATTTCGGCGGCGCCGGCGCTCTGGGTTTCGAACTGCACTATCGATTGAATCGACACCCCCGCTTCGCCAAAGCAGGTGCCGATCGCACCGATCACGCCAGCCCGGTCGCTGGTGCGCAGCCGCAAGTAGTTGCGGTGGCTGGTTACGGCACTCTCGACCAGCTGGCAGTCGCGCCAGCTGCCGGCGGCCAGCAGGGGATCGAGGGGCGCCTGAATGCCCCTACCGCCAGTGGCCTGGCGGATGCCGGCGATGTTGAGAATGTCGGCCACCACCGCCGATGCGGTGGGTCCTGCTCCAGCCCCGGGCCCGTAGAACATCACCTGGCCCACGGGGTCTCCCTCCACCAGGATCGCGTTGTTGACCCCGTTCACCCCGGCCAGCGGATGGGACTTGGGCAGCAGGGTGGGATGGACGCGCACATCGAGGAGCTGCTCGGCTTGCTCACTTGGCATGGCCTGGGCCACGGCCAAAAGCTTCACCACGTAGCCAAGCTGCTCGGCGTAGGCGATGTCGCGGGCATCGAGCTGGTCGATCCCTTCGGTTGGGATGGCTTCGCGGGGCACCGGACCGCCGTAGGCCAGGCCCGCCAAAATTGCGATCTTGTCGGCGGCATCTCCCCCCTGCACATCAGCGGCGGGGTCGGCTTCGGCGTAGCCCAGGCGCTGGGCGTCGGCCAGCACGTCGGCGTAGGCGGCGCCCTCTGCCGCCATGCGGCTGAGGATGTAGTTGGTGGTGCCGTTGATGATGCCGCTCACCCGCTGGATCCGGTTGGCTCCCAGGGACTGCTTCAGGGGCTCGATGATCGGGATGCCGCCACCTACGGCGGCTTCGATCAGCACGTACACCCCGCTGCGGGCAGCGGCGGCGGCGATCTCCTCGCCGTAGCGCGCAATTACGGCCTTGTTGGCGGTTACTACCGGTTTGCCGGCCGCAATCGCCCGCAGGATCAGGGAGCGGGCCGGCTCCAGGCCACCCATCACCTCCACCACGATGTCTACCGCCGGGTCGTCGATCACTGCTTCTGGGTCGGTGCAGAGCAGTTCGGCGGCCAGCTCCACCGTGCGCGGCCGGTTCAGGTCGCGAACGGCCACCCGCCGCAATTCGAGTTCGCCCACCAGCGGGTGGCGGCCGGCTGGGGTCGCCAGGATGGCTGCCACACCAGCCCCCACCGTGCCGAGCCCGAGCAAGCCGATGCCGATGGTCATGCGTTGGGGGGTAGCGGTGCGGCGATCCTATAAATCAATTGGCTTGGCCTAGGGGGTGGCCGACAAGGACTGGGCTTGGGCCTGCATCAGCCGCAGGATGTTAAGAAAGCCGTTGGCCCTTGAGGGGGTCAGGCTGGCCTGCAGGCCGGTGGCGGCGATGAAGGCCGGATCAATGGCGGTGGCCTGCTGCGGGGTCAGTCCCTCAAGCCCTTCGATCAGCAGGGCCAGCAGTCCCTTAGTGATGGCGGCGTCGGAGTCACCGCGCCAGTGCAGGGCACCATCGACTAACTCCGCCACCACAAAAACCTGCGAAACGCAGCCCTTCACCTTGAAGGCGTCATTGCGAAATTCCTCGGGCAGGGGCTCGAGCTTTTTGGCCAGCCAAAGCACGTATTCGTAGCGGCGGCGTGGATCGCTGGTGCTGGCGAGGCGCTCCACCATGCGGTCGAGGGCCGGACTGCCGCTGGGGGTAATGCTCATCAGCGCCGGCCGCGGCGGCGCCAGCTCAGGGCTCCTCCCAGGGCGCCGGCTGCGGCACTGAGGCCGAGCAGTGCCAGCCCTGTTTGGCCTCCTTGCCCTGGTCGGGAGCTGTTGAAGCGAGTTGAAAGGGCCGGTGCTGCCCCTGGCAGCTCGAGATAGTCGCGGTGGCCTGGTCCGCGGTCTACCTGCAGTTCCCAGGCTGAGGTTGCGTTGCTGGGCAGCTGGAAGCGGAGCTGGCCGCTGGCATCGGTGCGACCTACTTCGATTGGTTCACCATTGGGTGGCACCAGCCGTACCACCGCATCATCGGCGGGTTCCCCATTGCCGAAACGGCTGTCGAGCACCAGTTGATCGGTGAGGCTGCTCAGGCGCTCCAGGCTGCTTTCAATCGCGTGGCTATGGGCCGGGGCGGCGCTGGCAAACAGCAGCAGGGCCGGAATTACACGCAGATTCATGGCTGAATCAGGAAGCTTGCCAACGACTATCGCTACTTTTGCCGGCCTGAACCATCCGCACCATCGAACTCACCATCATCGAGAGGGCGTCGTGGCTCTGACCACGCTCCTGAAGTTCGGCAGCCAAGACCCTCTCTGGGACCGAGGCGTAGCTGCAGGGAGCAGTAAGAGCTTTGAGATCCAAGGCGTGGCCTGTTCTATGAGTTGATCTTGGCAAATAGCTGCTCGCAGCGCGTCCCGTGTAAAGGCATTGTCAAGAAGGGTGCCCGAGGCCGTTTTCATCGAGCCAGCCCTGCAGGGGCACATCCCAGGGGTCGCGCGGCAGCTGCTCAACCCGGCAGCCGCGGGGCAGCACCGCCAGCGCCGGCACTTGGGCCCAGGCGGGGTCGGCCCGCAGCCGGTCGTACCAGCCGCCGCCATAGCCCAGGCGGATGCCGGCCGCATCGCAGGACAGGGAAGGAATCAACAGCAGGCCCAGCTGCTCCGCGGCCAGCGCGCCGTCGCCATGCGCTGCGGATCGGGCCGCTGGTGCGGGGATGCCGCAGCCATCGGGCTCCAGGTCGTCGCCGCTCCGCCAGGGGCGGTACACCAGCCGGGCCGCCGGATCGCTTGGGGCGGCGGTGATGGCCGGCAGGGCCAGCTGGTTGGGCAGTAGGGCCTGCAGCGAGCGCAGGTCGACTTCGCCGGGCAGGGGCCAGTAGAGGCCCAGGTGGCGCCCGGGGGGCACCAGAGCTAGACAGTGCCGCCGGGCCTGGGCCTCGATGGCGGGCTGGGCCTCTGGCAGTAGGGCCAGGCGCCGGGCCCGGAATTGCTGGCGCAGGCTGGCTTTGGCGCTCACCGCTGGAACCAGCCGGTGAGGGCGGCGGCTAGGGCATCGGCGGCGTCGTCGGGGCGGGGCGGGGTGTCGAGGTTGAGCTCGCGCATTACCGCTTCGAGCACGTCGTCCTTCTGGGCGTGGCCATGGCCGGTGAGGGCCAGCTTGATCTGCATCGGTGGAAACTCCACCACCGGCACCTTGAGCCGCGCCAGGGTCATCATCAGCACGCCGCGGGCCTGTACCACCGAGATCGTGGTGCTGGAGCGGTAGAAGAAAAACTTTTCCACCACTGCCAGCTGGGGCTGCCAGGTGCGGATCAGCACCCGCAGGTCGCGGGCGATCTCCACCATCCGCTCCCCATCGCTGCGTCCAGGATCGGTGCGGATGATGCCGCAGTCGAGTAGGTGCTGGGCGCCGCCGCGGTGCTCCTCCACCTCAATCATCCCGTAGCCGACGCGGGCCAGGCCGGGATCGATGCCGAGGATCCTCATGGTTCAGCGCAGCATCGGCGGCAGGGCCTTGGCTGGAACTGCCCGCAGCAATTCGAGCTCCGCCCGTAGCGCCGGATCCTGCCGGAAGGCTCGCCACTGGGGACTGGCGATGATCTGCAGGGCGGCGTCAGCACCGAGGCGCTGGCCTGCCTCCACATCGGATGGGTAATGCACGCCGCAGAGCACCCGGTTGGCTCCACCCTGGCGGCCTACGTGATGGAGGCGCTCGCGACGCTCGGGAAGTAGATCGGCGAGCAGCTCGGCTGTGCTGCGGAACCACACGGCGTGTCCAGAGGGAAAGGAGCCGGTGTCTTCCCGTGGCAGACAGGGCTCCAGCCCAGGGTGGGCGATGTAGGGACGGATGCGGCCCTGTTGTTGCTTGATCCTTCGATAGGCGCTGTTCACCGGCGCCATGAACGCGTGTAGGCCGGCGCTGAGCATTGGCGTGGCCTTGCCGAGCTCAGTGCCCACAGCGCTGCTGAAGACATTGAGGTCGCGATCTAGTAGCAGCCAGGTGGTGGCCACGATCTCCGGGCTTCGGAAGCGCTGCAGCCACTCCAAGATCGCCAGATCAGCGGCTTCCGTGGCACTCCCGGGCGCTGGAGGGAGGCCAGCGATTGCGGCCAGTCGGCGCTGGTCGAGTTGGAGCTCCGCTGCTGCCGGTTCGGCTTGGGCGGCCAGGCATGTTTGCTGCAGGGCTAGGGCGGCCAGCAGACCAGCTACCCACTGAGACCGCCGCAGGGTGGTGGAACGGTGTGTTACACAGGTGGCCATGGCGGTGAACGTTGCAAACAATTGGGGGGAGGCAATATTTGAGGACTTCAGGGCCGGCGATGGTCAGCTCCGCGGTTGCTGACGAGGCTCCAGGCGTGGTTCACAGCGCTGCTGGCCATCGAGCAGCTGGGCCTGGCTGTAGATCCGCACCTCGGGCTGCTTTAGGGACGGCCGGTAGCGGAGCACAACCAGCTGGTCGAAGTCGTCGTCGGCGATCGGTGCCATCGCTGGCCAGCCCAGGCCTGCGGCGAGCTGCGGCAGGCGACGGTGTTCCCAGAACAGCACCACCCTGCCGCCGGCAACGCTCGGATCGGTGAGAATTTGGCGTCCTGACTGGAAAGAATCCTCGCGGGAGGCGAGGTCGATGGCGATGTCTACGCCGGTAGCAACCGCTAGAGGCACGGCCGTCTGGTAACTGCGGGCGTTCTTACTGGAAATGGGATCGAGATAGAAGCTGCGGATCTGGCTGGGGCGCCCAAAACAGTGCGGCAGCAGCGAGGCCAGCGCAATAGCGCGCTCGAATCCCTGCGCCGACAGGTTGTAATTGGACCCCCCAGGACCTTTGTGGCCATGCCGCATCAGCACCACCAGCTCAGGCGTGGCCCGAGCGGAGGGGGCCAGTGGCATCAGGCCGATACAGGCGGTGAAAAGCATCACCCGGCCGATGCAGTCAGCAGATGAGGCTCGGGAGGCCATGGGGTGGTTCACCCCACCAATGCCAGCTCGAAGGCGCTGCGATCGCTGCTGTCGGAGCGCTCGAACACCTTGCAGAACACCTTCACCACCCGGTCGCCGGAGTCGATCGTTTCCAGAGGGTCTTTGCGCAGGCGATGGCGCAGGCAGCAGGCCACGACGCGAGCCACGTCTTCTTCGCCCACCTCGGTGCGACCCTCGAAGGCGGCCAGGGCCCGGGCGGCCCGGTTGGTGACGATGTCGCCGCGCAGGCCATCCACATCCAGCTCGCCGCACACCGCCGAGATGCGAATGCGTAGGTCGGCATCGATCGCCACTTGATTCAGAAGCTTCTGCGCCGCAATCACCCGGTCCTGCAGGGCGTCCTGGGTTGTTTGCACAGCGTTGTTGAAGCCGTCTGGATCGCTGTCGAAGGCGGTGCGCTGATCCACCACCTGCACCCGCAGCTCTGGATCGCGCACTGTGCGCACCTCCACGCTCATGCCGAAGCGATCGAGCAGCTGGGGCCGCAGCTCCCCCTCCTCGGGGTTGCCGGAGCCGATCAGCACGAAGCGGGCCGGGTGGCGCACACTCACGCCTTCGCGCTCGACCGTGTTCCAGCCGGAGGCGGCTGAATCCAGCAGCACGTCCACCAGGTGGTCGTCGAGCAGGTTCACCTCATCCACGTAGAGCAGGCCGCGGTTGGCCTTGGCCAGCAGGCCGGGCTCAAAGGCCCGCACGCCTTCACTCAAGGCCTTTTCGATGTCGATCGTGCCGCAGAGGCGATCTTCCGTGGCGCCTAGGGGTAGGTCGACCATGGGCACCTGGCGGGGCTCCACCGGCAGCTCCTCACCCTGCTCGGCGCGGGCGCGCACCTCGGTGCTCTGCAGGTCTGGGTCGCTGGGGGAGCTGTTGTAAGGGTCGCCGGCCACCACATCGATTTCGGGCAGCAGGTCGGCCAGGGCCCGGATCGTGGTCGATTTGCCTGTGCCCCGGTCGCCCATGATCATCACGCCGCCAATGCGCGGATCGATCACGTTGAGCAGCAGGGCCAGTTTCATCTCCTCCTGCCCGACGATCGCGGTGAAGGGGAAGACCCTGCGCTTGCGAACTGGCGTCACGGCTGGCTGGCTGGAGTTGATTCGGATTGTTTCACAGCTGGGTTCATAGCTGGATCTGGAAGCGGCAACAGGCTGAGCACCTGGGGCGGGGTCGCATCGGCCGGATAGATCAGCCGCACCTGCAGCTGGCGGTTGGCCCCTGGCGCCAGGCTGATGGTGCCGAAGGCGGGGCTGGGTTCACCAGCACGCTGCACCAAATGGAAGCTGCGCCGGCCAAGGGGCCTGCTGCCCGGGCTGGCGCCATCGAGGCCCGTCACCTCCACCGTTCCGCGGAACATCACTGGCCGGCTGCCACTATTAATGCCGTCAATGCTTTTGAAGCGCAGGCCACCAATGGCGGCATCGCCCTTGAGCGGCGATTCCAGGGCCAGCTGCAGCGTCACCGGCTTGGTCGTGTCGTTGCGCAGGGGGATGCTGAGGTCGTATTCGACGCCGTAGTTGCCGTGGGCGGCCCAGGCGGTGCCCGGGTAGAAAGCCTGCAGCTCGGCGGTCTGCACCTGGCCGCTGCCGAGAGTGCCCCGCTCCAGGCTGCTGATCGGCCAGGAGATCGGCGCCCGGCTCACGCTCAGCCAGTTTTTACCGGGATCGCTGAGGCGGCTGCGCCAGGTGCTGCCCACCTGCACCCCACTCACCCGCGAATACACCATCCCCCCCTTGCTGCCCCGGGGGGTGGGGCTGTGCTCCCGGGGGCTGAGATCCCCCTCCAGCAGGGCGGCCCAGGCACCGGCCGGCGGTGGCGCGTTGCCGCTGCCAAAAGCGGCCAGGGTGGCCAGGCTCACGGGGGCCGAGCTCTCCAGCCGCAGCTGCAGGTTGCGGCCGTTGAGCAGGGGATCAAGGCCCCGCACCGGCAGGGGCAGCACCAGCAGGGTGGTGGTGGCCCCTGGGGGCAGGATCCAGCTGGCGGGCAGCTCGGTGCTGCGCTGGCGGGCCAGCAATTCGGTGGCCACCCGGCTGCCGGGGCCAGCCCACACCGGCGTAGTGCCCTGAACCATCAGGTCTGGCAGGGGCAGGAAGGGGGCGCCGGCCTGGCCGGGATCCACGGCCTGGGAAAGGGCTGTGGAGCCAGCCAGCAGCTTCAGGGTCACGGGGCCGGGGCCGCGGGGAGCGGCCAGCACCGCCAGCCACAGGGTGGAGTCGAGGCTCTCCGGCTTGCCCGCATACACGTGATGGCTGAACAGGTCGAAGCGGCCGTTCAAGGCCACATCGAGGTGGGCTGCAGGCACGCCGCGGCCGGCGCCGGGGAAAGTGGAGAGCAGGATCCCGGGCTCGCGAATCAGCTCGGGATTGTTGTCGTTTACCAGCAGCAGCCGGTCCAGTCCGCCGCTCAAGGGCGCCACGGTCTGGGGGCGTAGCAGCGGGGCCGCTGGGTTGGCTTTGGTCTGGCTCAGGGCGGGGGCAGCCAGGCTGCTTAGCAGCAGCAGGGGCAGCCAGCTGGCCTGGAGCAGGCGAGCGCGGTTCATTTGCGACCTACCAGGGTTTTTGATACTTCAGCTGCCATGGCGCGGATCAGATCGGTGGAGCGGGGGTCGTTGAACGGACCTTTCACCATGAAGGCCGCCACGGCGCGCTGGCCGTTGGGGAGCTGGATCAGGGCCGCATCGGCGTAGGCAATGCCGATATCACCGGTTTTGTTGTAGACGGTGATGCCGAAACTGAGCAGCTCGCTGTCGGGGTCGGCGGCATCTTTACCGAGCCCCTGGAGTAAGCCCAGGGGAATCAGGGTGTTGGTGCGGGAGCTGCCCATGATTTCCCTAAACAGGTCCCGTGCCCGGGGACTAAGACTTTCGCCGATATCCACCATGGCGATCGACTTGGCCAGGTCGCGGCTGCTGGTGGTGTTGGTGCCGTCGAGATCGGGCAGCCAGTTGTTGACTGCCGTCGCAGGCAGGCCCATGGCGGTGAAACGCTCATTGAGGGTCGTTTTGCCGCCTAGACGCTTGATCAGCAGGTTGGTGGCGCTGTTGTCGCTCACCCGGATCATCTCGGTGGCTGCTTCAAAAAACGGGAAGCGGGTGCCCACCGGTTTGTTGGCCATCCAGCCGGCTCCGCCGCCCACCACCTCTTTGGTGAGGGACAGGGGCTCGTTCCAGCGCAACTTGCCGTTATCGAGGTCTTCCAGGCCTGCCAGCAGAATCGGCGTTTTGATTGAGCTGGCGGCCGGCAGGGGTAGGTCGGGTTGCAGCTGGGCAAAGCGGCCGTCGTCGAGCACCAGCAGGAAGGCGCTGGCGGTGAGGTCTTTCTGGGCCGCTGCCAGCTCACCCCAGCGCTTGCTCACGGCTGCCAGCTCCGTGCGGGCTTCGAACTGGCCTGGATCGAGGCCCTTGGTGTTGCTGGCTGCGCTGAGGTCGAGGCTGGGGGCCTTGATGGCGCCTTGGGCCAGGCGGGGGGCCAGCAGCTTGAGACTGGTGCCGGTGACTACGCCTAGACCAATTCCCATCACCACCAGGCGCAACACCAACCGAAAGGGGCCTCCCCAGCGGTTCTTGGGGCTACGGGGCTGACGGCCAGCGGTCACGGGCCACTCCAACGAAGTGACCTGAAGTTAAGGGGTCTGACCAGGGTTGCTCTCGCGCTCACTGGCCCAGCGCAGCTGGCGCACCATGCCGCGCACCAGTGCTACCTCTTCGGTGGAGATTTGGGCCCGCTGCAGCAGCCCCCGCAGCTTGGCCATGCGGGCGTGGGCAGTGTGGGGATGGAGGAAGCCCACGTCGAGCAGCAGGGCCTCGGCATCGCCGAGCATCGCTTCGAGGCCCTGGCGGTCGCTTGGCTCCGGCAGGGCGCCAACCTCAGGGCCGCTGCCCAGGCTGCTTTCTAAGCAATGCCAGCTATGCAGCACCAGGGCTGCAGCGTGGGAGAGGTTGAGGGAGGCGTAGGCGTCGCCGCTGCCCAGGGTGAGCAGCTGGCCAGCCTGGAGCAGCTCGTCGTTGCTGAGGCCCCGATCCTCCCTGCCGAACACCAGGGCGCAGGGGCCACTGGCCTGGGCCAGCCAGCGCAGGGCCGGCTCCGGTGCTTGCAGGGGTAGGGGTTCGCCGGCCCGCCGGCCGCTGGTGGCCACCACCCGGCAGCAGTCGGCCAGGGCGGCGCTGAGACTGGGGAACAGGCGGGCCTGCTCCAGTAGCCAGCCGCCGTGCACGGCCATGCGCCGGGCCTCCTCGCCGAGGTGGTCGCAGCGGGGCGCCACCAGGCGCAGCTCACCTACGTCGAAGTTGGCACAGAGGCGAGCGACGCTGCCGACGTTGAGCGGCCCGGAGGGTTCCACCAGCACCACGGCCAGCTGGGCGGCGCTGCTCACACAAGACCGTTCAAGTAGGCCAGCAGATCGGCCATGGCCTGGGGTTCCGGTTGGAAGCGGGGCATCGGTGGCGTGCGGCCACTCACCACCTGCTGGATCAGCTGGCGGGAGCTCTTGCGGGCGGCGACGCCATGCAGATTGGGGCCCACCAGCCCTTGGGCGGCGATGCCGTGGCAGCCGGCGCAATTGAGCCGAAACAGCCGGCCGCCTTTTTCACTGGAGCCGGTGAGCTCAAGGGTCTGACGGCTGTAGGGATCGGCCTGGGCTGCAGGCAGCACAAGCAACACCGCCACGATGCAGGCCGCGGCCGCCATGCCCACCAGGGCAGCGATAAGGCCGCGGCGCCTATTAGCGGCATCTGGGTTTAGGGGTTGGCCGGTCACAGTTGGTGCAGGGCGCTCGCGGTGTGGGGGATGGGCGTGGAACAATTGTGCCCTGAACGCTTTGTCAGTGCTCCCATGATCGAACCCCTGCTCTGCGGCATCGTGCTCGGTCTGATCCCCGTGACCCTGGCTGGTTTGTTTGTAGCCGCCTGGAACCAGTATCGCCGTGGCACCCTGCTCGACTGAACTTCAGTCGGCGCCTCAGTTGACTCGTTAGTTGACTTGGTCCAGCAGCAGCAAGCTGGTGCTGCCGTAACGACGTTGATCGCGCTTGCTCCATCCGGCTGGAAGCGCTGGCAGCTCTGAGCTAGCGCATTCCCAGATCAAGGTGCCGCCTGGCTTGAGCCAGCCCCCTGCCAGCACACCATTTGCTATCTGGGCATAAAGGTTTGCGGCGTAGGGGGGGTCGGCATAGATCAAATCAAAGGCTGCCTGTTGATTTGGCTCCGCCAGCCAACGCCCCACCTCGCGGCAGTGCACCGCCCAGGCGCTCGCTTGGCGGCTGGCTTCCCCCAGCCCCTGATGCACCACCTCGAGATTGGTGCGGGCCACGGCGGCGATGCGGCGGTCCTGCTCGATCGCCACAACTCGGCTAGCACCCCGATGCAGGGCTTCGCAGGCCATAGCGCCGCTGCCGCTGCATAGATCCAGCCAGGCGCAGCCGGGCAGCTCGGCTGCCAGCAGGTTCATTGTCGCCAGCCGCACCCGGGAGCTGGTGGGGCGGGCGATGCTGCCCGGTGGACTCTGCAGCCGCCGGCCCCCGCTAAGCCGCAGGCTCATAAGACATCGAGCCAGGCCAGCCAGCGGCGCAGGATCGCCTCGCCGTGGGGGCCTGATTTTTCCGGGTGAAACTGGCAGGCGCCAATGGCGCCCTGCCAGACCGCGGCGGTGACGGTGGTGTCGGCGAAGCGCACCAGGGCGGTGTTGCAGGCCGGATCACTGGGTTCGGCGGCGTAGGAGTGCACGAAGTACACCCAGCTCTCCGGGCTGGCGGCCGGCAGCAGGGGACTGGGGTTTGCTGGCAGCAGGGGCTCCCAGCCCATGTGCGGAATCGGGTGGCCAGGTCGGCGGGGCAGGGCCCGTACCCGCCCCTGGAACAGGCCCAGGCCGGCGGCTTCGCCCTCATCGCTGGCCTCAAACAGCAGCTGCAGCCCCAGGCAAATGCCCAGCAGGGGCCGGCCGGCGGCGCACCAGGTCGTGATCGCCTCGGCTAGACCACCCTGGCGCAGGCGCTCCATCGCCGGATCAAAGGCTCCCACCCCTGGCAGCACCAGGGCCTTGCAGCCCTCCATTTCGGCGCCGCTATGGACGGTCTGCACCGTTGCTCCGAGCCGTTCGAAAGCCCGCTGCACTGAGTGCAGATTGCCCATGCCGTAATCGATCAAGCCGAGGCGACTCATGGGGCTGAAGAACTGGGTTGGCGGCGACCGGGCTCCGTCAGCAGCTGCTCTGGCGGTACCTCCAGCCAGTTGAGGGTGTCGAGCAGCTGGTAGAGCCGGCCGATGCGGCGGCGATTGAAGTGGAAATTCAGGCAGGGGCGCAGCAGGCCGGCATCGTCCACGGTCTCGCTCGCCTGGATAACGCCCTCATCCACCAGATCATCGAACTGCAGGTTGAGGGCAGCTAGCTGAACTGGCTGCAGGGCGCAGTTGAGCAGCAGCTCGATGCGGTTTTCGCCCAGCCTGGCGGAGTGAAAAAGGTGATAGAAGCGGCTGATGTGGGCCACTGCCTCCTCGGCACTGTGGGCCTCCATCAAGATGTCGCCGTCTTCGGGGGAGATCAGGCCGCTGGCGGCCAAACCCTGGTTGACGTCCCGCTGCCAGCCGCTCCAGAAGGGGTTGCCGGGTGGGGCAAGCAGCACCAGGGGAATCGGCGGGGTGCGGCCGGTTTGGATCAAGGTGAGCGATTCGAACAGCTCGTCGAGGGTGCCGAAGCCGCCTGGCATCACCACCAGGGCATCGCTCTCGCGCAAAAAGAAAAGCTTGCGGGTAAAGAAATAGCGGAAGTGGAGCAGCCGGCCATCGCAGCTGCTCACAAAGCGGTTGGCGTGCTGCTCAAACGGCAGGTCAACGTTGAGGCCGATGCTGGCCTCGCAGCCGGCACCGCTGTTGGCGGCCTCCATGATGCCGCCGCCAGCACCCGTCATTACATCAAATCCAGCGGCCACCGCGTAGCGGGCCAGCTCTTCGGCCAACGCGTAGCTGGGGTCGCTTTGCACCGTGCGAGCTGAACCGAAGACGGTGATCTTGCGGGTATGGCGGCGGGGGCGAAAGACCTCAAGGGCCTCACTGATGTCGGCTAGGGCGCCACTGATCAGCCGCCATTCATCGCGGCCACGCTCATGGCGACCCACCTGCAGCAGGGAAACAAGGGATCGCTCGATCAGATGCCGCTGGGGGTGGTCTTCGAGCTCATGGGCCAGAACCTGCAAAGGGCTCTGGCCGAAATGGGATGGGTCGCTCAGAACTAGATGCTCAACTGCGCTCAGAGGTACTTAGAAATCGTGGACGACAGGGTGGTTTTAGGCACGGCACCAACCACGGTGTCGACCTTCTGGCCCCCCTTGAAGATCATCAGGGTGGGGATGCTACGGATGCCGTACTGACTGGCGACGTTGGGATTCTCGTCGGTGTTTAGCTTGAACACCTTGATCTTGCCTTCGAATTCGGTGGCAATTTCGTCGACGATTGGCGCCACCATGCGGCAAGGGCCGCACCAGGGGGCCCAAAAATCGATCAGCACGGGCAAATCACTTTTGAGCACGTCTTGCTCAAAGGAGGCATCAGTGACAGCGGCAGCGCTGGACATCCTTGCAGGATCAGGGTTTGGCGAATCTAGCAAGGTTGTTTAAGGCCTACCCACGACCGTTGCAGGTCGTGATCCGGTGAGCCTGGGCAGCGGGAAGACAAAAGGCCCGGACGCGCCGGGCTGGAGGGTGTGAGGAGTGTGAGAGCCGAAGCTCGCACCTGTTGAGGCTAACGCTGCCGTCTGCCCTGGCTGTAGAAACGCCCGCCCAGGCCTATTTGCCCATGCCGAGCTGCTGGGCTTTTTGGTAAACCTTGCCCTCGGTGAGCAGGGATGGGGCAACCACCACTTCCACTTTCTGCATGTCTTTGATGGTGCGGGCGCCGAGGGTGCCCATCGAGGTGCGAATACAGCCCAGCAGGTTCTGGGTGCCGTCATCGAGACCGGCCGGACCCCGCAGGATCTTTTCCAGGCTGCCGGTGGTGCCAACTTTGATGCGGGTGCCGCGGGGCAGCACCGGGCTAGGGGTGGCCATACCCCAGTGGAAGCCCCGGCCGGGGGCCTCGCTGGCGCGGGCAATGGGGGAGCCGATCATCACGGCGTCGGCACCGCAGGCCAGGCACTTGCAGATGTCACCGCCGTTGACGATGCCGCCATCGGCCACGATCGGCACATAGCGGCCGCTCTCGGCGAAATATTCGTCGCGGGCGGCGGCACAGTCGGAAACAGAGGTGGCTTGGGGAATGCCAATACCCAGCACGCCGCGGCTGGTGCAGGCAGCACCGGGGCCGATGCCCACCATCACGCCGGCGGCGCCGGCCCGCATCAACTTCAGTGCCACCTCATAGGTGACGCAATTGCCAATGATCACGGGCACCCCGAAGGTGCGGCAAAGGTGCTCGAGATCGAGGCTCTCCTGGCCCTCAGGGCCGATGTGCTCGGTGCTGACAACCGTTGCCTGCACAAAGAAGAGGTCGGCGCCGGCTTCGGCGATGGCCTTGCCGAATCGCAGGGCGGCCACTGGAGTGGCGCTCACCGCCGCGATGCCGCCCTGCTGCTTGATCTCGGCAATCCGCTGACGGATCAGGTCTTCCCGCACCGGCTGGCTATAGAGCTCCTGCATCAGGGGCACGAAGTCCTCCTTGCCCACCGCTGCGATGCGGTCGAGGATGGGATTGGGGTCGTCGTAGCGGCACTGGACGCCCTCCAGGTTCAAAACGCCTAGGGCTCCTTGTTTGCTCAGTTCCACCGCCATGGCCACATCGACCACCCCGTCCATGGCACTGGCGATGATCGGAATCTCGCGGCTGATGCCGCCAAGGCTCCAACTGCTATCGGTGATAGCTGGATCAACCGTGCGGCCACCGGGCACCAGGGCGATCTCGTCGATGCCATAGGCACGACGCACAGTGCGGAAGCGACCGAGCTGAATGTCCACCTGGAGTCAACTAATTCGGGCCAAGCTATCAACCAGCCGCCCGCAGGCCACGGGGCAAGGCGGGATCAGTCCTTGCCGCGGAAGGCTTTCCAGCTTTGCTGCAGACCGCCCAGCAGCCGTTCGCGCTCGCTGCTGCGCAGCAGTTTGGGAATGCCATAGCGCACCGCCCACACCACCCCAACCAGCTCGAGCAGGCCGGGCACCAGGGGCAGGCTGTCGAGGGCGCCCAGCACGGCGCTGTAAACCCGTAGCACCAGCAGCAGGCCCACTAGGCCAGCCAGGATGGTCACCGGTTTGCGGGCCTGGGCCCACAGGTTGTTGAGCTCGTTTTGATCGAGCCACTGGCGCAGCTTGCCCAGCAGCAGTTCCCACTCACCACCTTCGCCGTTTTGGGGCTCGGCTTCAATCACCAGGGTGGCGGCGATGCTGGGCTCGGGGGGCGCCGCCTGTGGAGTGGGCTGTTCAACGATCTCTTCAAAGGGCTGTGGAGTGGGCTGTTCAACCGCCTGTGGAGCGGTTTGTTCAGTTGACTGTTGAACAGCCTCAACCTCTTGGCTGGGGCTGGCGGGATCGGTGTCGGGGTTGATGGTGGTGTCGTCGGCCATGGCGAGCGGAGCGGCGGGCGGCGCGGCGGGGATATGAATGTGGCGGGAGCTTAGGTGCGGTTGGCTGGGACACCAAGCCCTAGGCCTCAATCGGCAGCAAGCTGGGGCGGCTGCTCAGCGGCACGACAGGTAGGCGCAGGGGGAAGCTGCCTTCGATAAGGGCTTTTATCAGGGCCTCGCTGGCGGCGGCGGCCAGGCGCGGGCTGTGGGAGGGCGCACAGGCCACCGAGCGGCCTGCCACCTGGATCGTGCCGCTGAGCAGTTCGGCGTAGCTCACCGACCCCAGGCTGGGTTTGATGCGCCGCGGCACCGACAGGTCGAGCACGGGCGCCTCGAGCTCTTGGGGGCCAGCGGCGGCCTGGCGCGCTACCTCGGCATTGATCAGGGGCACCGGCGCCGCAATCGCAATCAGTAGGGCGCTGCCATGGCCCTCAAAAAAACAAGGCCGCACCCACTCGGGCCGCAGGCCGTGCAAATCCACGCTCACGGCGGCGGCTGCGCCGGGGGTGCGGGCATGGCCGCTGGCCTGGCGCCGGCAACCGGGCTGGTGGCCGCTGCCAGCGCCGATCACCCAGCCGATGGCGCCGCCTACCAGCACCGGTGAGCCAGGCCCCAGCAGCGACAACCCCGGCATGGTGAGGCCGATGCTGCCGGCGCCGCCGCAGGAATAGAGGGCGTTGGCGGCTGGACCCAGCAGGGTGCCGTAGGGGCTGGGGCAGGGCCCCTGCGCCTGGCTGAGGGCCACTACGCCGTTTTCAGTGATGGCCCGCTGCAGCAGCAGCCGGCCAGCGCCGATCTGTTCCAGCCCCAGCTCCGTGTGCAGCTCTCGGCGCGGGTGCAGGGCGGTGGCCTCGCCGCTGGCGTTGAAGGGCAGCGACTGGCCCTGCAGCAGGGCGCCGAGCAGCTGGGCGCCGCCCATCGCATCGCCTAGGCCGCCGCCGATCGGCAGCACCAGCTCGCCGCTGCCGCAGCCCGCTAACCCCGCCACTCCGGCCAGCTGGACGTCGCGCAGGCGGATGGGTGGATCCGTGGGGCCGAGGCTTAGGAGCAGGCTGGCCTGGTCGCTGAAACCCGCATCGGCTGCCACCACCACATCAGTGCTGGCGTAGGCCTCGGCCAGCCCGGCTTGCTGCACCAGGCTGCGAAAATCAGCGGCGGCGCGCACCTGCAGCTGGCCCCGTTGCTGCTTGAGCCTTAGCTCCGCCTCCTGGCGTGGCGGGAATGGATCGGATTTGGGCATTCCCCCTGGGCTTTAGATAAACTGACCGTTGCTAAAGACGGTCATCCATGGCGGACCCCAGCGGACCCGGTGCTGACATACCGGGGGAGTCCGGCGGCAACGGTGATTCGCGAATCATCCTGACCGATCTGCGCAACGAGATGTCGCGCTCCTATTTGGAGTATGCGATGAGCGTGATCGTGGGTCGGGCCCTGCCCGATGCCCGCGATGGCCTCAAGCCGGTGCACCGGCGCATTCTTTACGCGATGTATGAGCTGGGTCTGACCAGCGACCGGCCCTACAGGAAGTGCGCCCGTGTGGTGGGTGAGGTGCTTGGTAAGTACCACCCCCACGGCGACACGGCGGTGTACGACGCCCTGGTGCGGATGGCCCAGGACTTCAACATGCGCATGCCCCTGGTGAATGGGCACGGCAACTTTGGCTCGGTGGACGGCGATCCCCCGGCCGCCATGCGTTACACCGAATCACGGCTGCAGGCGCTGACAACCGACAGCCTGCTCGACGATATCGAGGCCGAGACGGTCGACTTCGCCGACAACTTTGATGGCTCCCAGCAGGAGCCCACCGTGATGCCGGCGCGGATTCCGCAGCTGCTGCTCAACGGCTCCACCGGCATCGCCGTGGGCATGGCGACCAACATCCCACCCCACAACCTCACTGAGCTGATCGACGGCACGCTGGCGCTGATCGCCAACCCCGACATCGACGATCTGCAGTTGATGGCGATCATCCCGGGGCCGGATTTCCCCACGGGAGGCCAGATCCTGGGTCGCCGCGGTATCCGTGACACCTACACCACCGGTCGCGGTTCAGTGACGATGCGGGGCGTCGCCTCGATTGAAACGCTGGAGGTGAAGGGCCGCCCCGACCGCGATGCGGTGATCATCACCGAATTGCCCTTCCAAACAAACAAGGCCTCGCTCATTGAGCGGATTGCCGAGCTGGTAAACGACAAGAAGCTGGAGGGAATCTCTGATATCCGCGATGAATCCGACCGCGATGGCATGCGGGTCGTGATCGAATTGCGCCGTGATGCCTACCCCCAGGTGGTGCTGAACAACCTGTTCAAACTCACGCCGCTGCAAAACAACTTCAGCGCCTACATGCTGGCGTTGGTGAAGTCGGAGCCGGTGCTGCTCACCCTGCGCAAAATGCTGCAGGTGTTTCTCGACTTCCGCATCGAGACGATCGAGCGCCGCACCCGCTACTTCCTGCGCAAAGCCGAGGAGCGCGACCATATCTTGCTGGGCCTGCTGCTGGCCCTAGACCAACTCGATCCGATCATTGCCCTGATCCGGGCTGCTTCCGATGCGGCCACTGCCCGCGTGCAGCTGCAGGAGCGCCACGGCCTCAGTGAGATCCAGGCCGACGCCATCCTGCAGATGCAGCTGCGGCGACTGACGGCCCTCGAGGCCGACAAGATCCGCCTTGAGCATGAGGATTTGGTCGCCAAGATTGCCGACTACAAAGACATCCTGGCCAATCGCGAGCGCGTACTCACGATCATCACCGAAGAGCTCGGTGCGATCCGCACTCGCTACCACTCCCCTCGCCGCACTGAGATTCTGGATCTCGAGGGCGGCCTCGAAGATATCGACCTGATCGCTAATGAGCGTTCGGTGGTGTTGCTCACCGAGAACGGCTACCTGAAGCGGATGCCGGTGAGCGAATTCGAGGCCACCAGCCGCGGCACCCGCGGCAAGGCCGGCACCAAGACCCAGGGCGAGGAGGCGGTGCGGCTGTTCATCAGCTGCAACGACCACGACAACCTGCTGCTGTTCTCCGATCGCGGCGTTGTCTACACCGTGCCGGCCTATCGGGTGCCGATCTGCAGCCGCGCTGCCAAGGGCACGCCGATTGTGCAGATGTTGCCGATTCCCCGCGAGGAGCAGATCACCTCGCTGCTGGCGGTGAGTGAATTCACCGATGACGGTGTGCTGGTGATGCTCACCAGTAGCGGCACGATTAAGCGCACCCGTCTATCGGCCTTTGCCAACATCCGCTCCAATGGCTTGATCGCCATCGATTTGGTGGAGGGTGATGCCCTCACCTGGGTGCGTTTGGCCCTGCCCGGCGACAGCATCCTGATCGGCTCGCGCAACGGCATGACGATCCACTTCCGTCTCAACGACGAGGAGTTGCGACCCCTAGGCCGCACAGCCCGCGGCGTGCGGGCCATGAATCTGCGCCCCGGCGACCAGCTGGTGAGCATGGATGTGCTGCCCGCCGAGCTCGCCGATCGGGTGGCGAGCTCGGCCAGCGCCGAAGACGACGACAGTGAGGAGGTGGCACCGAGCGAGGGTCCTTGGGTGCTGGTGGCCAGTGCCAGCGGCCTGGGTAAGCGGGTGCCGGTGGATCAGTTCCGCCTGCAGAAGCGCGCCGGCATGGGCCTGCGGGCGATCAAGTTCCGCAATAAGAGCGATGTGCTGGTGGGCCTCAAGGTGCTCGGGGCCGGCGAGGAGTTGCTGCTGGTGAGCGAGAAGGGGGTGATCGTGCGCACCCAGGCTGATGCGGTGCCACAGCAGTCGCGGGCGGCCACGGGCGTGCGCTTGCAGAAGCTCGATGCCCGCGATCGCCTCAGCGAAGTGGTGCTGGTGCCACCAGCTGCCGAAGATGAGGAGCTGCCCGTCCTGGAGGTGGTTGGTGAGGCCCCGGCCGATGCCGCCCTAGATGCCTGAGCCATAGGTTCCATTCCCATGGCCGACCTCTGGATCGCAAACACCATCAGCGATTTGATTCAGGGCGATGTGAACGAGCACCTGCCCCTGGAGCGCATTCCTCTCCAGGGTGATGTGTTGGGATTGGGCACCACCACCAGCATCGACAACGGGGAGCTCACCTTCCTGCAGGATGCCGATGGCGTGGTCACCACGATCTGGAAATGCCAGGCCAGCGATGGCGGTATTCGGGCCTTGCGGCCTGGGGATGGCAGCAGCCACTTCCCTTACGTTTGTTTCAGCGGTGATGCCACCGCCGTGCGCACGCCGGTGGATCTGGCCAGCCTGAGCGAGGTGCGGGGCCGGCCGTTGCAGGAGCTGGTGGCTGAGGCGATTGCCCAGCTGCGGCAGCAGGGCCGGTTAGCAGAGGCGCCGATTTATGGCCTGCGCCTGGTGTCGCAGTGGGAGTCTCTGGTGATCACGGTGGCCTCAAAGTTGTGCATGGGGCAGCAGCGGCGCAACACCTCCGTGGCCAGCAGTGCGGCCAGCGATGGCACCGCAGCGCGAAGCATCTACCAACTGCTGCAGCACTACCGATTAGCGCCGGAGAATCCCGGGGATCCCAGCGATCCGATCCGGTTTCTGGGCCGCTCCCTGGAGTGGGATTGCTGCGGCTTCTTCGACACCGATCCAGCCCAGGGCCGGGTCACGATCCCCGATCCCCACGCCCATCTGCATCTGCACGGCTGCAGCACTGATCTGCGTTACGGAGGCCATCTTCACCACGAACATCCCGGCACACGGCTGGCATCCCTGCAGCGGCTGGTGCTCTATCCCTTGCAGCAACTGCACCAGCTGGTGAGTGATCTGGCCATTGAGGCGCTGTACTTCCGCGATGGCAGCGCCCACTTCACCGTGGCCAATCGTGGTGCCATGGATGTGAGCGATGTGGGCGTTGCCGTGGTTGTCAACGACAGCTATGGCGGCCATCGCTATCTGCGGCTCCCCTGGCTGGCGGCCGGTGCCAGTGAAACCTTCAGCGTTCCCCTGCAGCTCCCCGCGGGGTGCCATCGTCTCGAGGTGATCGCCGATCCCGAGGGTCAGATCCTGGAGGAGGCAGCTTTCCAGTTCAACAATCGCGCCACTCTCGACATCCAGCTGCCAGATGTCTGAGCTGTTGGTTTTTGATGTGCTGGTGGTGGGTGCAGGCCCGGCGGCACTGGCTATCGCTGCCGAGCTGGCGGAGCAGGGGCTGGCGGTGGTTGTGCTGGCGGCAAGCGATTGCCGCGACCCCTGGCCCAACACCTACGGGATCTGGGGAGACGAGGTGGATGCCCTAGGCCTTGGCCACCTGCTGGAGCATCGCTGGAGCGACACGCTGAGTTATTTCGGTGCCGGCAGCAGCGATCCTGCCGATCCAGCCAACAGCCCCACCGCCCACGGCCGCGACTACGGCCTGTTCGACAAAAACAGGCTGCAGCAGTTCTGGCTGGAGCGTTGTGAGGCTGCCGGCGTGCAGTGGCTGCGCGGGCAGGCACTGGAGCTGAGCCATGGGGGCGGCCGCAGCCAGGTGGCCACCGCCGCAGGGGAAGTTCTGGAAGCAAGGCTGGTGCTGGATGCCAGCGGCCACAAGGCGGTATTTGTGCGGCGGCCCGACCAGGGGCCGGTGGCCGGCCAGGCGGCCTATGGCGTGGTGGGACGCTTCACGGCGCCGCCGGTGGAGCCGGGGCAATTCGTGCTGATGGATTACCGCGCCGACCATCTCAGCCCCGAGGAGCGCAGCGAGCCCCCCACTTTTCTCTATGCGATGGATCTGGGCCAGGGACGGTTTTTTGTGGAGGAGACCTCCCTGGCCCTGGCGCCACCGGTGCCCTACGCCACGCTCAAGCAGCGCCTCGAGCGGCGGCTGGCCCATCGCGGTGTGGCGATCGAGCAGGTGGAGCACGAGGAGTTTTGCCTGTTTCCGATGAACCTGCCCCTACCGGATCTGGATCAGCCCGTGCTGGCCTTTGGTGGGGCTGCGGCGATGGTGCATCCGGCCTCCGGCTACCTGGTGGGGGCCCTGCTGCGCCGGGCCCCGGCGGTGGCCGCAGCGGTGGCGGCGCGGCTGCGGGCTGAACCGGCCGCCACTTCGGCGGAGCTGGCCGCAGCTGGCTGGCAGGCGCTCTGGCCCCCGGAGCTACGCCGTAAACAGGCCCTCTACCAATTTGGGCTGGAGAAATTGATGCGCTTCTCGGAGCCCCAGCTGCGCAGTCACTTCGCCAGCTTCTTCTCCCTGCCCAGCGCCCAGTGGTATGGCTTTTTGACCAATACGCTCAGCCTGGGCGAGCTGCTGGCGGCGATGCTCGCCCTATTTGCCACGGCACCCTGGAGCGTGCGCTGGGGCCTGATGGGCATGCGGGGCCGGGAGTTGCAGCTGGGACTGCGCATGCTGGATCCCTAGTTTTGTGCCTAGGCCTGGACCGGCGCCGGCAGCCAATCGGCTGCGTTGAGCAGGGGGAATAGGCCGTCTTCGATGGCTATCGCCTTGAGCCATTTGGTGGGTAGCTCGGTGCCGTTTTCGATCGCATCCAGCAGGCGCCAGAAGCGATCAAGGTGGCGCTCGATCCTTTCTTTGGCCAGTCCGGTGGTGGTGCCCGCCCGCAGGATGAAGCTCCAATCAGAGCTTTGGGCCAGCAGCAGCTCCCGGCCCGCCTGGGTGAGCAGGTCTCGCTGGGCTGGGCTGCCAACGCCGCGCTGAACCCGAGCCACCATGGCCTGGGAGGCCCGTTGCCACTCGGCCACCACCCAGGCGTTGGTCTCGTTGAGCCAGTAGTCGTGGTAGCCACCCTGGCCCCAGCTGCTGGGGGAGGGGCGGCACACCTGCAGGGGCTCGACGCCTCCGAGGGCCTCCCGCAGGGTCACCAGGCGCACGCCGGCCTCATTGGCCTGGCGGAATAGGGCAGCTAGAAACTGGGGCCCCTCAAACCACCAATGGCCAAATAGCTCGGCATCGAAGGGGGCCACCAGCAGCGGCCGGCGCTCCATCGAGCGGGCCAGGCCGCTGAGCTCCTCGGCTCGGCCCTGCAGGTAGGTGGCGGCATGCTCCTCGATGCGCTCGGCGGCAACTGCGGGTTCGTAGGGCTGTTTCTGGTCGAGGGGGCAGCCCTGGGCCGTGACCCGGTGCAGCTTCAGGCCGAGGGGCCGGCGGCTGGTGATTGCATGGCTGGCTAGTTCGCTGTCGGGTAGATCCCAGCCCAGGTCGCGGTGGAATTCCCGGTAGGCGCCGTCGCCGGGGTAGCCCTCGCGGGCGCTCCACACCGGCAGGGTGGCGCTGCTGTCGCGGCCGAAGAAGGCTGCCCCAGCCGGCGAGCAGATCGGTGCGAACACGCCATAGCGGGGGCGGGGTTGGGCGTGCAGCAGACCGTGGGCATCGAGCACCGAGTAGCGCAGACCGCAGCCCACCAGCTGCTGATCGAGGCCTTCGTAGTAGGCGCATTCCGGCAGCCAGATGCCTAGGGGCCGCTCACCCAGCAGGCGTTCGTGCTCGCGCACTGCGGTGATCAGCTGGGCCCGCACCGCCTCTGGCACCTGGCGCAGCAGGGGCAGGTAGCCGTGGGTGGCGCCGCAGGTGATCAGGTCGAGCACCCCCTGTTGCTGCAGCCTGCGGAAGCGGGGGATCAGTTGCCCCTTGGCCTGACGCCACTGGTTCACCACCGTCTCGAGTTGGGCAGCTAGGTGGCTGGCGGCTGCTGTTTGGTCTTCCGGGGCTTGCTGCAGCAGCTCCTGACGGACGGCGATCCAGGCCAGGAAGCGGCCATTGAGCTGGGGATCGGCCAGCAGGGAAAGCAGGGTGGGCGAGAGGCCGAGGGTGAGCCGGGGGCGCTGGCGCCGGTCAGCGGCGGAGGCCTCGAGCACGGCCAGCAGCGGCAGGTAGCACTCCTGGAGCGCTTGGAAATACCAATCTTCCTCAAGCGAGCCGGGTTCGCTGGAGCGCACGTAGGGAAGATGAGCGTGGAGGACTAGGGCCAGATCGCCTGCGGCCATAACCTTCCTGCGATAACTGCACTCTAGGCGTAGTGCCCGCATACAATGGGCTATCTCATAGTCATTCCGCCTAGAGGGGCTCCCTTATGGCCCGCGATCCCGGCCGCGTATTGATCTTCGATACCACCTTGCGCGATGGCGAGCAGTCGCCTGGCGCCAGCCTGAACCTCGAGGAGAAGCTGGCGATCGCCCAGCAGTTGGCGCGGCTGGGGGTGGACATCATCGAGGCCGGCTTCCCCTTTGCCAGCCCCGGAGATTTCAACGCAGTGCAGCGCATTGCCGAAACCGTTGGCACGCCGGAAGGGCCGGTGATCTGCGGCCTGGCTCGGGCAGCTGCCGGCGACATCAAGGCCTGCGCTGATGCGGTGGCGCCCGCTGCTAAGCGGCGCATCCACACCTTTATTGCCACCAGCGACATCCATCTCGAGCACAAGCTGCGCAAGAGCCGCGCTGAGGTGCTGGCGATCACCGCCGAGATGGTGGCCTACGCCCGCTCGCTGGTGGACGACGTGGAATTTTCCTGCGAAGACGCCGGCCGCAGTGATCCGGAGTTCATGCATCAGGTGATCGAGGCGGCGATCAGCGCCGGCGCCACCACGATCAATATTCCCGACACCGTGGGCTACGCCACCCCAGCGGAATTCGGCGCCCTGATCGCCGGTATCAATGCCCAGGTGCCCAACATCGACCAGGCGGTGATCTCGGTGCACGGCCACAACGACCTGGGCCTGGCGGTGGCCAACTTCCTCGAGGCGGTGAAAAACGGCGCCCGCCAGCTGGAGTGCACGATCAATGGCATCGGTGAGCGGGCTGGCAACGCCTCGCTCGAGGAGCTGGTGATGGCGCTGCACGTGCGGCGCAGCTACTTCAACCCCTTCCTGGGGCGGCCAGCGGAGAGCACCGAGCCGCTCACGGGCGTGCGCACCGAGGAGATCACCAAGACCTCGCGGCTGGTGAGCAACCTCACCGGCATGGCGGTCCAGCCCAATAAGGCGATCGTGGGCGCCAACGCCTTTGCCCACGAGAGTGGCATCCACCAAGACGGCGTACTCAAGAACCGCCTCACCTACGAAATCATTGATGCCCGCACCGTTGGTTTGGCGGACAACCGCATCTCCCTGGGCAAGTTGAGCGGGCGCAGCGCCTTCCGGGCCCGGCTTGAGGAGCTGGGCTACACGCTCGAGCGTGAGGACCTCGACGATGCCTTCGCCCGCTTCAAGGAGCTGGCTGATCGCAAGCGGGAAATCAGCGACCGCGATCTAGAGGCGATCGTGAGCGAGCAGGTGCAGCAGCAAGATGGCGGCAGCTTCACCCTCAAGAGCGTGCAGGTGAGCTGTGGCACGGGCTTGCAGCCCACCGCCACCGTCACCCTGGTAACGGCGGATGGCGCCGAGCTCAGCGAGGCGGCGATCGGCACCGGGCCGGTGGATGCGGTGTGTCAGGCGCTCAATCGGCTGGCCCAGGTGCCCAATGAGCTGGTGGAATTTTCGGTGAAATCGGTCACCGAAGGCATCGATGCCATGGGTGATGTGACGATCCGGCTGCGCCACGAGGGCGTGCTCTATTCGGGCCACTCAGCTGACACGGACATCGTGGTGGCCGCCGCCCAGGCCTTCGTGAACGCCCTCAATAGGCTGGTAGCCGGTGGGCGTCACCAGCCGCTGCACCCCCAGAAGGCGCCGCTGCCCGTAGTGGGCGATCTGCCCCTGGCCGACCGGCCACGGGTTTAGGCCTGTGGGTCTATGCCTGTGGATCTATGCCTGTGGATCTGGTCGTTTGGGTGCGGCGTTTCAGCTTGGGTTCGCGTCCATGGGTCGGCGTTGTTTTTATTAATTAGCTAAGCCAAGACTAAGCTAAGCGCCAAAACACGACTAAGCGCCAAAACACGACATCCCCCCCCCTGGCCAGTCCCCCCGCCTGAGTCATCTTCTTCCCTTCAGCTCCCCCGCCATGAGCCTGCCCCTCTCAGGACCGCGCCGCTCACGGCTCAGAGCCGCCGCCCAGCTGATTTTGCTGTTGCTGGTGGCCCTGGCGATGCTGGTGCCGCTGCTGTGGCTGGTGAGCACCTCGCTGAAGGGTCCGGCGGAGGACATTTTCACCAGCCCGCCAGCCCTCTGGCCCAGTCAGCCCAGCTTTGAGGCCTACAGGCGCCTTTTTAGCGACAATCCAATCGGCACCTACCTGCTCAACAGCACGATTGTGAGTGGCCTGGCGGTGCTGGCCAATGTGCTCTTCTGCTCGTTGGCGGCCTATCCCCTGGCCCGCATGAATTTTCGCGGCCGGGGCTTGGTGCTGGCCCTAGTGGTAGCAACGATTTTGATCCCCTTTCAGGTGGTCATGATTCCGCTCTACCTGTTGATGGTGCAGATCGGCCTGCGCAACACCCTTTGGGCCCTGATCATTCCCCAGGCGGCCACCGCCTTTGGCATTTTCCTGCTGCGGCAGAGCTTCCTGGGGGTGCCGGTGGAGCTGGAGGAGGCGGCCCGCTGCGATGGCTGCACGCCGGTGGGGGAGTGGTGGAACGTGATGATTCCAGCGGCCCGGGCCGACCTGATCACCCTGGCGATGTTCGTGTTCATCGGTACCTGGAGCGATTTTCTCTGGCCCCTGGTGATCCTCGATGAACCCGAGCTCTACACGCTGCCACTTGGTCTGCAACAGCTGGCCAGCAGCTTTTCGCTCGACTGGCGCCTGGTGGCGGCAGGAGCGGTGATTTCGATCCTGCCGGTGCTGGTGGTGTTTATCGGCCTGCAGCGCTACATCCTGCCCAGCGCCGCCGGCGATGCAGTCAAAGGCTGAAAACCAGTGAGGGATTGAAAAGCTCCTGCTTGATCAGTTTGTAGATGCAGGGGGGCGCACAGGCGGCAGGGGCGGCACCCCCAAAGGCAGCTCATCGCTTTTCGGGTCAGTCGCTTCGCTGGGGCGGGCTGCGCGCAACTTGCTGAGCTCCGCCCGCAGGTTTGCGGTTTCGCGGCTCAGCCCATCGATGCGGGTGCCGTTGCGCTCCACCGCCTGCAGCCGCTCCACGGTGGTGCGCAGCTGCTGTTCCAGGCCAGTGGTGCGATCGAGGGCCCGGCTGTTCTCCAATCCCTGCACCCGCTCCTGCAGCTGGCGGATCGTGTCGTTTTGCTGGCGGGATTTACCCACGATCACCAAAAAAAGCACCACCAGCATTGCCGTGACACCGGCCTGCAGCCAGGGCACCCAGGCGAGAGAAGCGCCGTTGGGGCTGGCTTCGGTGCTGATCGCGGCTTGGTCAGGGGCTGGGGTCATCAAGGCAAGCAGCCAGTTCTGCCTAGATGCTGGCGGGCAGAAGGAGTTTTGTCAGGGGTGGCTGGGGGATTGTGAGGTGTTTGCAGGCAAGAGGCCAGGCAGTTATTTAAGCCATCTCTTGATGGGCACCCGCCACGTTTACGGCCTGGATTACGAATTTGGTTTCGTAATAAACCATGTTGCAGCCAAAGGCTACTGAGTTCAACGTAGCGCTACCGCGGCAAGTTGCTGCGCATCGCAGCGGCTCCAGGCGTTGCGATCCGCAGCTGTGCTGCCAACTCCTAGGGCCAGCAAGGCTTTTTCGGCTTGCTGCTGGCGGGCCTTGCTGCGTTGCCGCTTGGCCTCCTGCTCACCCTGCCAGTAGCGGCGCTCGGCGCGATCCCTGCTGCGCCAGGCCGCCAGGGCCTGCTCATAGCGCTCCTGCTCCAGCTCCTGGTCTTCGCGGGTGAAGCGTGCCAGCAGCTCCGGATCTGGTGCCGCAGGCCTCCGAAGGGGGGAGTAGGCCTGTTGCTTGAGATTGGCTAGCTCGCTGCTGCTGCGCCGCAGCTCCTGCAATTGACGCTGCACCGCTGGCTGCTGGCCGCGGCAGCGGCTCACCAGGGCACTCAGCTGCCGCTGGGCTGCCTCCGCCTGCTCGCGCTTTTGCCGCTCCGCGCCATTGCAGCCCAGCAGCGTTAGCGCCATCAAGGTGGTGCAAAAAAGGTTGGCCGTGGCGCGCCGTTGCTGCATTGGTGCCCTTAGGCAGCCCTACGGCCTAACTCGCCAGCGGGCGGCAGAAACTGCCACAGCCGCCGGTAGGCCTCCAACTCCAGATCACCCCAGCCCACTAGCTCGGGGTTGCTGCTCTGGATCGCCTCAAAAAGCTCCTGCCGGCTGCCTGGCAGGGCTTTCAGGCGAAGGATGGAGAGGGCCTCCGTCCGCTGCATGGGTGCTTGAAAACTCCCTCCAACCAACCGGATCTCGCTATCCGTGTCAAGCCACTCAGACCTGCGGCTGGTCTCCAGCTGCACCAATTCATCAGCCATTGCCCTAGTGCCCCAGCCGCCGGGCGGCTCTCAGCAGCTCCGCTTCCGTGGCCCCGTACACCGCTTCTGCTTCCGCGGCGCTGCGGCCGATGCAGGTCATGCCGAGCTTGCCGTATTGCGACAGGCATCCCAGCAGGTGAAACACGCTGCCGCGCAGCTGGGACGGGTCGAAGTGCAGGCCCGCCTCAGCCACGATGTCGATCAGATCCACCGGCAGCAGCCCGCGCAGGTGCGGCGCCGTGAGGTTGTCGGTGGCCTTGTAGTGCAGGGCCGGGCCGCTGGGGGCGTGATACAGCCCGCTGACTGGATCGAGGCTGCCGCTGGTGATGGCGCTTAGCGCCATGTAGGGGTGGGTGGTGCCGCCCTGGCGCAGGTTCACCTCGATCGCCTGCAGATCCCAGCGATCGCCAAAGCGCCGGGCGATGAAATCCACCGCATAGCGCTCCAGCGCGCCCTCTGCCGCTAGCGCCTCGCCCACCGCCTGGCCGTGGCGCATCAGCTCGGCCCGGTAGGACTCGGCCGCCGGGAAGCTGCAGCCCAGGTAGGTCTGGCCGCTGGGGCCGCCTAGCACCTGCTCATGGCTCGAGAGCACCTCCACCGCGCCGGCCTGCCCGCCCCTGCCGGGATAAATCGTGCCCTGCACGCTTGGTGAGCTGAGCTCCTCCCCTCCCTCCAGCCAAGCCTCCACCAGCGCCCCCTGCACCGCCAGCTGCTCCTTCCAGCTGGCGGCTGGCATCGGCAGAGCCTCCAGGGCCTGCCGCAGCCGCCGCCGCCGCTCAGCGCCACTGAGTCCCGCCAGCTGCAGGGGTGCGAGCGGCAAAGGGGCATTGCCCTCGCCGCTGAAGCCCTCATTGAGCTTCACCACGCACTGGCGCAGCTCGGGGTGGGCTTCCCAAAGCTCAGCCGCCGCCTCGGTGAGGTCGTCGAGGTTGTGGGTGAGGGCCGAGCCGGGGGGGTGGGGCACGCCGCAGCGGGCGAACAGCTCGCGGCTGCCGGCCTTGCTGCCCCAATAGCCCAGGGCCGGATCGGTGCCCAGCAGCGGCACCTGCAGCCGCTCCGAGAGCTGGCGTTCCAGGTCGCTCACAACAAAGCAGTTGATGAAGCTGCGCCCCGGCCGCAGCAGCTCGGCGATGCGCCCCAGTAGGGCCGGCCGCTCCAGCAGCTTGGCGGTGAGGGGTCGGCTGGAGGCGTCGTCGGTGTCGACTAGGTGCAGCCGCCGCCGCGCGTGGGAGGTGGGCACCCCCGGCAGCAGCTCCAGCACCGCATCCACCACCAGCTCCCCCAGCGGTTTGCTGGTGGCATACACCATGCGCACCCCCGGATCCCGCAGCCGGATCAGCGAAAACAGTTGGCGCTCCTCGTAGTGGTGGGCGCCGGTCACCAGGTCGATCTGGTTCTGGTCCATCGACAGCGACGGCACCATCAGCACGTCCACATCCGGCCCCTGGGCTGCGGTGCTCTGGCCCCACTGCGGCTGCAGTTGGGCCTGGAGCTCGCGGAAGCTGAGCAATGTCATGGGAGTGGGGGCAGGATCGAGTGCCAGCTCCCATGCTGACGGCACGCTCGCCCAACCCCCATGGCAGTTCCTTTGGTTAGTCCTGCTGTGCGCGCCCTTGGCTACCTGGCGGCGTTGCTCACCACCTTGAGCTTCTTCCCCCAGGCCCTCAAGACCCTGCGCAGTGGCGACACCAGCGCCATCTCCCTGCGCATGTACGGCCTGTTTACCGCCGGCATTGCCCTGTGGGCCATCTACGGGTTTTACACAGGCGATGGCCCCTTGATCGTGGCCAACCTGGTCACCCTGGTGCCCGCGGGGATCGTGCTGGAGCGCAAGCTGCAGTCCCTGCGCGCTCCGCGCCGATGAGCGCCCGGATCCGCCCAGCCCTGGACTCGCTGCTGCACGGCCTGATCAGTCTGGGCCTCGGTGCCCTGCTGGCCGCCTTCATCCTGGTGGGTGCCAGCCAGCAGGGGGGGCAGGGCAACTCCCAGCTCGCTGCCGACAGCCTGCGCATGCTCTGGTCGCCGGCGATATTTGCCGGGGTGGGTGTCCTGCTGATTGCCAATGGGCTGCTGCGCTGCCTGTGGCTGCTGCTGAAGAGGCAGCAGCGGGCTAAGCCAGTGCTGGTGCGGCCCGTGCTGGTGCGGAGTACTCCTGGGCGCACCGTTGCTACTGAGCCGGCTGTCGCCGAGTTAGCACCGCCGCCCCCGGATGCCTACCGGCGGGCCTGCGCTGAGCTTGGAGTCGAGCCAGGCAGCGACTGGGCCCTGGTGCGCTCAGCCTGGCGCCGCAACCTGCCCCAGTGGCATCCCGATCAGGGCGGCGCGCTAGATGTCTGGCGGCGCAAGCTGGCGGCCTACACCCTGCTCGAGGCCTGGCAGCAATTTGAGGAGCCGCGCTAGGCGCTGTAGCCCTTTCTGGCTGGGATCGGGTAGGCGATCCGCCGGTGGCGCATCCGCCGCCACACCCGCACGAAGGCCCGGATCAGTAGTTCCAGTTCGGCCCGACTGATGCCGCTTTCGGCTAGCTGGTTGTCGTCTTGGCGAGCTTCGATGATGCGGCGCACCATCTGGCGAGCCTCGCTTTCGCAAGTGCCGGGCGGCAGGGAGCGCAGGGCGGCTTCGCAGCCATCGGCCAGCATCAAGATCGCCGTCTCCCGGCTGCGGGGCGTTGGCCCCCGATAGCGGAAGCGCTCCTCGGCAACGCCCGGATCCCGTTCGCGGGCATGGTGCAGGAAGTAGCCCATCTTCAAGGTGCCCTGGTGCTCTGGGATGAAGTCGGCCAGGGGCCGTGGCAGCCGGTAGCGGCGGGCCAGCTTCAACCCCTCATCCACATGGGCCTGCAGGATGGCGGCGCTGGCGAAGGGGTCGTCAAGGCTGTCGTGCGGGTTGGCGCCCTCGCCCTGGTTCTCGATAAACCATTGGGGGCCGTGCAGCTTGCCTACGTCGTGATATAGCGCCCCGGTGCGCACCAGATCGATGTCGGCCTGGATGGCCCGCGCCCCCTCCTCAGCTAGGCCCGCGATCATCAAGGTGTGCTCGAAGGTGCCGGGTGCTTCCACCGAGAGCCGCCGCAGCAGGGGCCTTTGCAGGTCGGCCAGCTCCATCAACCGCGCCCGCGTCACCAGGCCAAAGAAGGTTTCCACCAGCGGCGCCAGCAGCAGGCCCGCCATCAGCAGGCCGCCCAGCAGCAGGGCTTCGCTCACGAGGTCCACCTGGGCCACCGCTCCCGGCCCCTGCAGCCCCCATTGAAGTGGTAGCCACTGCAGCAGCAGACCGGCGCCGGGCAGCAGCACCGCCAGTTGCAGTAGTTCGGCCCGGCTGCGCTGTCGTCCGGCCGCCAGGGCAGCCACGCTGCCCACCGCTGCCGCCACCAGCAGCCTCACTCCCATCAGGGCCGTGATCGGCATCGGCCACAGGAAGCTGGCTGCCGCCAGCCAGGCCAAGCCGCAGGGGGTGCCCAGCCCTTGGGCCAGCAGCAGCGCCGGGGGCACCAGCAGCACCAGCGGACTCGCCAGGGGCCCCAGCCAAAGCGCAAAACCCTGCACTACCAGCAGTGCCCCCAGGGCCAGCAGCGCTTGCCGCGGCTCCAGGCAGGCCCGCCAGCGGCGCAGCACCAGCACCAGCACGCCAGCCATGGCCAGCGCTTCTAGGAAGTGACCAAGCCAGGCCAGGGGCCGCGGCCGCCGGTTCACCAGGCCGAAGTAATCAAGTACGTCAAAGGCCTGGGGGCTGATCCTGTCGCCCTGACGGGTGATCAGATCTCCCTGTTGCACCGTGATCGTGGGGATCCCCTGCTGGGTGATCAACGCCTCGATGCGTCGCTGGCTCAGGCCTGGATCACTGCGCAGGTTGGAGTGGCCCTGCAGGGAGCTAGCCAAAAGCCGTGCCCCCAGCCCCCGCGGTAGCGGTGCCAAGGGCTCGAGCTGCAGGGTGGCCGCCTGAAGCAGCTGGCCTTCTGCGACCCCAGCTGCCAGCCCCTGGCTGAGCATGCGCAGCTGGGCTTGGCGCACCTCCCGGCCCCAGGCCGTGAGCTGGGTGCCCCCGGCCCCCCGCAGCCAATTGCGCTCCTCGGTGGTAATTGCCACCGGTTCGATGCGCTGCTGGTCTGATTTGGCCTGCTGCTCCACCGCCTGCAGATCCTGCTCCAATTTCTGACGCAGCTGCCTGTTGACCTGCTCATCCACCACCTGCACCGTGCTGCGAGGCACCACCTCCTGGCGCCGCTCCTCCAGGGCATTGCTATCCACCACCTTTGCCGCCTGCGGTGCCCTAGCCGTGAAGGGAGCCTCCATGCCGGGTCGCAGGTTTGGCTCCACCAACCAGGGCCAACTCGATACCAGTGCCACCAGGGCGCACACCAGCAGCACTGACGCTGTATCGCGATTGCGCCAAACCCCCGGCGAATGCCGCGGGCGCTCCAGCCGCAATAGCTGCCGCCACAGGGTTCGCAGCCGCCTTAACACCATTCCAAAACGCTAGCGGGCCCTAGGCCGGGCGGGATTGCAAGCTGGGGAGGCGTGCTTGCTTTCTGCACCATGGCCACCCGTATGGACGGCCGCCAGCTGGCCGGTGAGATCGAACTCCGGTTGCAGGCGACGATCGCTGAGCGACTGGCAGCCGTGGGGCGCCCGCCTGGTTTGGCGGTGTTGCGGGTGGGCGACGACCCGGCCAGTGGCGTCTATGTAGCTAATAAGGAAAAGGCCTGCGCCCGGGTGGGCATCACCAGCCTCGGCGCCCACCTCAGCGCCACGGCCAGCGCTGCCGAGGTGCTGGCCGCGGTGCAGCAGCTCAACGCCGATATCGCCTGCGACGGCATCCTGCTGCAGCTGCCCCTGCCTGCCGGCCTCGATGAAGGCCCGCTGCTGCTGGGGATCGACCCGGAGAAGGATGCCGACGGCCTGCACACCCTCAACCTGGGCCGGCTGCTCAAGGGTGAGCCGGGGCCGCGTAGCTGCACCCCCGCCGGTGTGATGGCCCTGCTGGCCCGCCACGGCGTGGCCCTTTCCGGCCAGCGGGCCGTCGTGGTGGGCCGCAGCATCTTGGTGGGCCAGCCGATGGCGCTGATGCTCCAGGCCGCCGATGCCACCGTGAGCGTGGCCCACTCCCGCACCACTGATCTTGCTGCCCTCACCCGCCAGGCCGACGTGCTGGTGGTGGCCGCCGGCCGGCCCCGCATGATCGGTGCTGAGCATGTGAAACCCGGCGCCGTGGTGATTGATGTGGGCATCCACCGCACCGAGAGCGGCCTATGCGGCGATGTGTGTTTTGAGGAGGTGGAGCCCCTCGCCAGCGCCATCAGCCCCGTGCCCGGTGGCGTGGGCCCGATGACCGTCACCATGCTGCTGGTGAACACCGTGGTGGCCTGGTGCCGCCGTGCCGGCGTCGAGCACGGCCTGGGCGATCTGGTCCCCTGAGCGGGCGGGGCCCGACCAGCGCCGCTCTAATAAGGCGGGCTAGTTATATCCAGGTTTGGCTGTTGATACCCAGGTTTGGGTATTTTTACCGGCAGCACTCCCAGTCAGTTCATCTATGCTTCTATAAGGTCTTTGATTCTGGAGTCTATGAATGGAGATCTCTATAGTTTTGTCACAGGTTCTCCGGGCTCAGGAGTCCGTGGAGTTGCTCTTGGACGAAGAGGCCCATGGCAAGCATTTCAGCCAAATTTCCGAGGCGCTGGAAGCGCTTAAGCTCGCTGAGATGCGTATCTATGAAGTGTTGAAAGAGCGTTCAGCGGTGCTCGGTAAGTGCATGACCACGTTGTCGTACACACCGAAAAGTAGGTAGGACTTGCTGCCTTTTTAATATTTATCCCACTGGAATTAACCATCCTCGTGCAGCAGGGCGTAGGCCGACCCCTTGCGTTTGAAAACCTCCAATCCCGGGCCTGTTAGCTTGGCAACGATGGTGGGGGGCCATGGGCGGCTGGAGGGCTGAGAACCGGGCTTTTGCAATGGAAATGTTTTTACGCGCCTGACTGCCAGGAGGTTGCCTGAGAGAATCCCTGCGAACAACCTGATTGGCATGACGGCGGCGGACTCCAGCCCCTTTGACTTCGCTGCCTATCTGGAGGCGACCCGCGTGCGGGTAGAGGCGGCCCTTGATGGCTCCCTGGGGCCGGAGCGGCCCGAATCCCTGCGCGAGGCGATGCGTTATTCGCTGCTGGCCGGTGGCAAGCGGCTGCGGCCGATCCTCTGCCTGGCGGCCTGTGAGCTGGCTGGCGGCAACAGCGAACTGGCCATGCCCACGGCTGTGGCCCTTGAGATGGTGCACACCATGTCGCTGATCCACGACGACCTGCCGGCGATGGACAACGACGATCTGCGCCGCGGCCGCCCCACCAATCACAAGGTCTATGGCGAAGCCAACGCCATCCTGGCCGGCGATGCCCTGCTCACCCGCGCCTTTGAGATGGTGGCGCTGCGCAGCCCAGGTGTGCCGGCCGAGCGCTTGCTGGCGGTGGTGGGCGAGCTATCCCTGGCTTCTGGCGCCCCTGGCCTGGTGGGCGGTCAGGTGGTGGATCTGGAGTGCGAGGCCAAATCCGTCGACCTCGAGACCCTCGAATACATCCACCTGCACAAGACCGGCGCTCTGCTGCGGGCCTGCGTGCTCACCGGCGCCCTGATCGCCGGCGCTTCCGAAGACTTGCTGGCCGCCCTGCGCACCTACGCCCGCGGCATTGGTTTGGCCTTTCAGATCATCGACGACATTCTTGATGTCACCTCCAGTAGTGAGGTGCTTGGCAAAACCGCCGGCAAGGATCTCACCGCCGACAAAACCACCTACCCCAAGCTGCTGGGCCTAGAGGAGTCGCGCCAGCGGGCTGATGCCCTGGTGGCCGAGGCCAAGGCCGCCCTGGCTCCCTGGCAAGCCAGTGCCGCGCCCCTGCTGTCCCTGGCCGACTACATCACGAGCCGCGACCGATGAGTAACCCCGTGCTGATTGGCGTCTTCGATAACGGCGTGCTCTGGTGGGGCCTGGCGGCCTGTGGCGCTGCCCAGCTCTCCAAGCTGGTGATTGAGCTGGTGGTGCATCGCCGCTGGAATCCGCGGGTGCTGGTGGAAACCGGTGGCATGCCCTCGAGCCACTCGGCCCTGCTCACCGGCACCACCGCAGCCCTGGGTTGGGTGCAGGGCTTTGAGGGGCCCCTGTTTGCCCTGGCGGCCGTGCTCTGTTTTGTAGTGCTCTACGACGCCTCTGGCGTGCGCCGCGCCGCCGGCCTCACCGCCGCCCGCGTTAATGAGATGGGACCGGACGCCAAGCCCCTCAAGGAAAATCTCGGCCACACCCGCCTGGAGGTGCTGATCGGTGCCCTGATCGGGCCGCTGGTGGCCTTGCCCGGTCTGGTGCTGGCTGGCTCGCCGCTGCATCTGGCCCAGGGCCTGGGCTGGTTCACCGCGGTTGGTTGACCCCGCTGCGGCCCTCACCGCCGACCAGCAGGTCGCAGTAGAGGCTTTTGCCGATTGGCTGGCGGCGCCCGCAGAGGGCACGCCCTTTGTGCTTAGTGGCTACGCCGGCACCGGCAAAACCTTCCTCTCGATGCGCTTTCTGGTCCAGGTGGAGGCCACTGGCCTCTGCTGGACCGTGGTGGCCCCCACCCATAAGGCCGTGGGTGTGCTGCGCTCCTACCTGGCTGGGGCTGGCCTTTCGCCCACCTGGTTTCCTTCCACCATTCACCGCTTGCTGCGGCTGAAACTCAAGCGCCAGCGCGATATCGAGCGCTGCGAGGAAACCGAGCAAACCGCCGTCGCCCTCGAGCACCTGGGCCTGGTGCTGATCGATGAGGCCTCGATGGTGGACTCCACCCTGCTGGAGATCAGCTTGCGCTGCGCCCACCCTTTTCGCACCCGGCTGGTGTTTGTGGGCGATCCAGCCCAGTTGCCGCCGGTTGGTGAACCCGTGAGCCCGGTGTTCAGCCTGGGCCGGGCCAGCCGGGCCGAGCTGCGCCAGGTGGTGCGCCACCAGGGGCCGGTGCTGCGCCTGGCTTCGGGGTTGCGCGAGGGCGACCTGCCCTGCCGCCGCCCGCCGCCGCTGCCGCCGATCCGCAACGCCAGCGGTCAGGTGGCCCTGCTGGAGCGCGGCGCCTGGCTGCAAGCCGCCCAGGCCGCCCTGCGCCGCAGCGCCGAAACTGACAACCCCGATCTAGCCCGCATCCTCTGCTACACCAACCGCTCCCTCGAGCAGCTGGTGCCGATCGCCCGCCGCGCCCTGCACGGCGAGATGGCCGACCAGCTGCCGGTGCTGCCAGGGGAGGTGCTGATCACCCGCGCTGCCGTGATGGCCCCTGCCTGCCGCGAGGGCGAAGATGCCGCCGAGGAGCCCGACATGCTGCTGGGCTCCAACCGGGAGCTGGTGGTGCGCGATGTCATCCCCGAGCGCTGCGATCTGGCCGACTTCGGCGTTACTGATCCGCCGGTGATCGATACCCTCACCGCCCGGGTGGAGGCCGGCGATAGCCAGCTGAGCCTGCGGCTACTGCCGCCCCTGGGCTCGGCGGCCCGGATCGCCCTCGAGGCTGTGTTGGCCCGCCTACGCCAGCAGGCCAAGGACGCCGGCAAGCAGGACGGCAAGGGCCTGTGGCGCCGTTTTTTCCTGGTGCGAGATGCCTTTGCCTCTCTAGGTCCGGCCGCCGTTCTCACCGTCCATCGCAGCCAGGGCAGCACTTTTGCCGAGGTGTTTGTCGATGGCGATGTGTTCTGGCCCAGCGACACCGTGCTGCGCCGCCAGCTGGTGTATGTGGCAGTGAGCCGGGCCAGCCAGGCGGTCACGCTCCAGGCCGGCGCTCCGGGTGCCGGGCCCAGCGCCCTAGCCGACCAGCAGCTCTGGAGCGACTGGTTGCTTGATCAGAGGTAGGCGACGCTGCCATCGCCGCCGATCACAAGCGTGCCTGTTTGAAACTTGACCTCTTCGAAAGAACTGGAACTGCCGATACTTTCAAAGCTGATAGCCGTCATGGACACTCCACGCTGATCGGTGATGCTCTGGCCATTGGTGTAGTTGTATTCGTCAGTATTGTCTGAAATCACATAAGTACCCTCCTTGAGGAACAGGCTGTCGCGGTCGCCTCCGCCATCTACGGTTTGGGGGCCAAAACCAATTAATCGATCAAAGCCAGGGCCCATGTCCAGATATCCCTTGCCATCAAGTCCCCCGCGGCGAACATTGACAAGGTCCGAACCCTTGCCCATATAGATATAATTGTCGTTGCGCAGGCCGGCTAGAACGCCGACTCCTCTTAGGGTGTCGTTGCCGCTGCCCATGTCGAGGTAGCCGCTGTTGGTGATGCCTTCCTGTCTGCGGCTTTTGCCGAGCATCAAGTCTTCGCCGCCTTCGCTGTAGATATTGCCTTGATTTTCCAGGCCTCTTGAGTTTGCAGAGATACCAGTGATCGTGTCATCCTCCAGGCCGGTGTTGATCGTGTCTTCGTTGTATAGCCCTGATTCCTGATCTGATTCACCGCGTACCAGATCATTGCCGGCCTGGGTTTTCAAGCTGCCGCTGATCCTTACCCCGCTGATTTCTTCGCTGCTGCCATTGATGATGTCGTCGCCGTCTAGGGTTTTTGCATTGAAGCGGCCGGAGAGACGAATCCCTTCTTCGCTATCCCGCACCCGATCCCGGCGTGGAGTCCAACGTCCATCTGTGCCGTTAGCCCAGCCTTTGTTGGTGAGTTTCGTGGTCATGATGTCTATGTTTTGTTGGCTTTTTCATCTTGACCACGTTGAATGGCTTTGGGCCTGAGTAATGCACATCTGGCCCACTTTGCTCCAGATCTGCGATCTGCTCAGCTCAGGCCAGCCGCAGGCCCTCGATGCCCTGCCAGCCCAGATAGATCGCCAGGGCCACGCTCACCAGGCCCACCAGCAGGTCGCCCTTGGCGAACAGCCACTGCTTGCCCCGCTCCAGCCCCACTAGTTTTTTGGATTTGGGGGACCGCGATCTTTTAACCGAGTCGGCCTTCGTGATCAGGTCGGACTCGATGATCACCAGTGCGTCTTTCTAGCCCAGCACAACTGGGGAATCCATCACCAGCGCTTCAGCGGCGACGACGAGCCCCCGCAGTGACGAGCCTCCTCGCGCAGGCTCTTAGTCAAGTCGTGAAGCAACCGAAGAATGAATAGGGAAAGCGAGATGGGATGGCTTACCAAGTGATCTGGCTTAATTTTTGCAAGGGAACTTCTAGTCAGCATGGCGCGAAATCCAAGTGCTGATCCCGTGGGTATTCCCAGGGTCAGCACGTTTTCTGCCCATGGCATCCCTCTCATCCCGCCTGCGGGCGGGTCTCGGTGTGGCCGCTCTTACGGCTGCTGCTCTTACCCTTCCGGGCTGTGCGGGCATCTGCGGCCCGCGCGGCGGTTGTGGGAGTAAGCAGGAGCAAAAGGCAGGAGGTTGCGGTGCTGCCAAATCGGGTGGCTGCGGCGCGGAGCGCTGATGCACCTGCGCCAGCGCTATCAGGCCGGTTGCCGCAGCCTGCGCCACTGGCTCATGGTCAATGAGCGGCATGGTTCCTTGGTGCGTGCTTGCACTGGTGAGGGGGTCGTGCTGGCCGATCGCCATTACCCCGAGAACGACTGGCGTGATCCGCTCAGCGGCAGCCAGGCTTATTACCACTGCCATCGGCCAGGTGAGGAGCATGGTCACCTGCACCTCTTTATGCCCGCCGAACCTGGAGCAGATCTCACCCATCTTCTGGCCATCGGTCTCGATCCCCGGGGTCTGCCCCTGAGCCTCTTCACGGTGAATCGCTGGGTCGCCAACGACGCTTGGCTCCCCGCACAGCTGAGCTGCCATCTGTTGGAGCGTTTTAGCCTTGCTGCGAGTGAGGCAGATCGGCACACCAGTGGATGGCTGGAGCAGTTACTCCGCTTCTATGCTCCAACAATTCAGTCTCTGCTGTTGGAGCGAGACCGAACCCTCGAGGATCGGGAAGGCTCACTGGAGCAGGCGCTTGAGGATCGGGATTTTGAGATCCCCAGCCAGCTGACCATCGACTGGGGTGCCGATCTCGATTCCGTTCAACAGCAGTGGAAATCACATGTGGAGCAGCTTCGATCCGGCGCTGTTGCACCATCCGGCCGGGATGGTGCTGTTCGTGCTGGCCTATGCCGTGGCTGAAATGCTGCTGCTTCCAGCGCTGCCTGCCACGGTCCTGGCCGGCAGCGTCTATGGCCTGACGTTGGGGTCGTTCTTGGTAGTGCTGGGGGCATCCCTGGGAGCTATGGGGGTGTTCACGCTGGCGCGGTGTTGGCTGCGCCCCCAGGCCAGCCGTTGGTTGGAGCGCTCCCGGCACCTGAAGTCCCTGCAGAGGGTGGTGAACCAGGAAGGCCTGCGGGTGCTGTTGCTGGCCCGTCTCTCGCCTGTGCTCCCTTTCAACCTCCTGAACGTGGCCTACGGCCTTAGCGACATCCCTCCGCTCACCTTCGGCCTCGGTCTGATCGGTATCGTCCCTGGCACGGTGCTGTATGTGGGGCTTGGGTCCGCTGTTGCCGATCCCCAAGCCGGTGCCGGGAGCCTGCACTTGATCGGACTGCTGGCCACGCTGGCCTGCGCGCTGCTCCTGGCGCGACGGTTGTTGCCCGGCTCCGCTCCAGCGCAGTCCGAGGACGATCCCTGAGCCTTCCTTCCTTTCCCATGACTGTGCAGCCACAGGCAGGTCCACTGCATTTCATGGAGCTACAGGACTCGGGGCGATAGCGCTCTCTGCCAATCCCCATGGGTGTGCCGGCATGGTCTTGATGGGAGCCGTTGCCGGCTGCAGCGCAGCTAGCGAATAAAACCTCAGCCTCAGCGGATCCAGCACGGTAGCCCCCCTGGCCGCCGAGATCGCCGACGCGCGCAGCGGCACCGCCCAGATCGGTCTGGGGTCCAGGGCGCTCAAGCCGGAGGAAGCGGATCTGCAGGCCACCACGACCGCCATCGACGGGATTGCCCTGCTCGGAGATCACCGCTGCCTACCTCGATGGTGTCCGGGGCTGACGCGGCAGCGATTCAGCAGCAGGAGCCACTCGTTGCAGCTGTGCCTGCCGCGGAGGAGGCAGCGGCTGCGGCAAAGGTTGTGGCCTCCGGTCCTCCAAACGGCAGGGCTGTTCCGCAGCCCTCGAACAGGCCGTAGTGGCGGCTGAAATCGCCGATGAAGCTGAAGTGGGGGGCCAGGCGGCTATCCGCAAGCATCCGGAAGGTGTTGCCACAGACGGGAAACACCTTGCCGGCCTCGATCCAGTGGTGCTTGTCGAAAGGCAGGGCGTGGGGGTGCTCGGCGATCGTGCCGCGGTAGATCACCGCCTGGCCGTGGTCTTCGCAGTCATCCTCCAGCTCGGGGAGGTGGAACAGCCGGTAGGTGGCGGAGAAGAAGCGGATGGCGCCGGTGCGGGCGGCCAGCTCGGCATCGGTGATCTCCAGGGGCCGGTCGCTCACCAGGCGGGGATCGGCGAAACCGGACTGGCGGGCCAGGCGCAGAAAGTCGTTCCAGTAGAGGGCGCCGCTGAGGCATTCGCCGTAGAGCACCTCATCGTGGCGCAGCGCCTCGGGCACGCGCCGGTCGGCGTACACGTCTGCGAAGAAGAACTCACCGCCGCTCTTGAGCAGGCGCCGCACCCCGTTCAGCACGGCCAGCTTGTCGGCCGAGAGGTTCACCACACAGTTGGAGATCACCAGATCGAAGCTGCCGGGCTCCAGGGGCAGCTGATCGAGCTGCTCGATGCGGCCCTCCAGGAACTCCACATTGGCGAAGCCGAACTGGTCGGCGTGGTGCTGTTGGTGCCGCCGGGCCACCGCCAGCTGCTCGGGCGTCATGTCCACCCCCACCACCGCGCCGCTGGCGCCCACCAGCTGGGCCAGCAGGTACACATCGCGGCCACTGCCGCAGCCCAGATCCAGCACCCGCATGCCCTCCAGCAGCGGCGGCACCACCAGGCCGCAGCCGTAGTAGCGCGACAGCACCTCGGGATGGATGCGGGCCAGCAGCGGACGCAGGGCTTCTGGCACGTTGCTGGCGTCGCAGCAGGCGTCGGTGCGCAGGTCGGCGCTGCTGCTGAGCGTGGCGCCGTAGTACTCCTGGACACTGCGGCTGACGTCGGTGGGGCTGGCCATGGAAGGTTGCAGGGGGTTGGACAGGAGGCTTCGGGGGGCTCAGCCGCGTCGCCGCCAGGCGTGATAGCGGCGCAGCCAGGGCATCAGGTGTTGGGGCACCCGCTGCTTCTTCCAGCTGGCGGCGGCGAACTTGTTGGCCTCCGCCATGGTGGGGTAGGCGTGAATGGTGGCAAAGATCCGGCCCAGCCCCAGGCCCCACTTCATCGCCAGCACAAACTCGGCCAGCAGTTCGCCTGCGTGCTCGCCCACGATCGTGGCGCCGAGGATGCGGTCGCTGCCGGGCTGGGTAAGCACCTTCACGAAGCCCTGCTCGGCGCTCTCCACGATCGCGCGGTCGAGTTCGTGCAGGGGGAAACGGGTCACGTCCACGGTGATGCCCTGCTGTTCGGCTTCGGCTTCGGTGAGTCCCACCGTGGCCACCTCCGGTTCGGTGAAGGTGGTGCGCGGAATCACCCGGTAGTCGGCCTTGAAGGCGCGCAGGTTGCCAAACAGGGCGTTCACCGCCGCATACCAGGCTTGGTGGGCGGCGGTGTGGGTGAACTGGAACGGTCCGGCCACATCGCCGGCGGCGTAGATGTTGGGGTAGTTGGTCTGCAGGAAGTCGTTGGTGGTGACCGTGGCGCCGGTAGGAATGCCCAGCTCCTCCAGGCCGTAGCCCGTGAGCCGGGCGCGGCGGCCTAGGGCGCAGAGCACGGCATCGCAGGCGATCGCCCGCTCCTCGTCCCCCTGCCGCACCCGCACTGTTACCGCACCCTGTGGGCCGGGCTGGCGCTCGAAGCCGAGCACCTGGGCGCCCATCAGTAGGGTCACGCCGTCGGTTTCCAGGGCCCGCTGCACCTCGACGGCCACGTCCGCGTCTTCCTTGCTGAGCAGGCGCTCGCTGCGCTGGATCTGGGTGATAGGCAGGCCCAGCTGGGCCAGGGCCTGGGCCAGTTCGCAGGCGATTGGCCCACCCCCCAGCACCGCCATCCGCGGCTGCTCCAGCGCGCAGTTGCCCAGCCAGCTCCACACCGTTTCGCTGGTGAGCAGCGGCACAGCCTCGCTCCCCGGCCAGTGAGGCAGCACCGGCTCGGCGCCGGTGGCCAGCACGATCGCGCGCGCAGTGAGCATCTGATCTTCCCCATCGGCCCCCTGGATCGCCACGGTCCAGGGATCGAGCAGGCGGGCCTGGCCGCGCAGCACCTCCACCCCCAGGCCCTCGTAGCGCTCGACGCTGTCGTGGGGCGCAATCGCCTCCACCTTGGCTGCCACCCGGGCGAACACCTGCCGCACGCTCAGGCGCGGCTCCACCGGCTCTAGGCCGTAGCGGTCGGCGCGCCGCATGCGCGCCGCCAGCCGCGCCGAGCTGATCAGCGCCTTGCTGGGCACGCAGCCGGTGTTGAGGCAGTCGCCGCCCATCTCGGCGCGCTCCACCAGAGTCACGCGCGCCTTGACCGTGGCGGCGATGTAGGAGGTCACCAGCCCTGCCGCACCGGCGCCGATCACGATCAGGTTGCGGTCGAAGTGGCGGGGGCGCTGCCAGGGGCGGTAGAGCCGCCAGATCTGCCAGCGGCGGGTCGCCGCCTTCGCCAGCCAGGGGAACAGGGCCAGCAGCAGCAGCGAGCCCAGCAGCGGCGGGCTGAGGATGCCGCCCAGGCCCCGCAGCTGGGCCAGCTGGGTGCCGGCGTTCACATACACCAGCGTGCCGGGCAGCATGCCGATCTGGCTGGTGAGGTAGTAGCTGGCGGCCCGCATCGGCGTCAGCGCCATCAGCAGATTCACCAGAAAGAAAGGAAACACCGGCGCCAGCCGCAGGCTGAGCAGGTAGAACACCCCATCGCGCGCCACGCCCGCCTCAATCGGCGCCAGCTGGCGGCCGAAGCGGCGCCGCACCAGATCGCGCAGCAGGGTGCGGGCCACCAGGAAGGCCAGCAGGGCCCCCAGGCTGGAGGCGAACGACACCAGCAGGGTGCCGAGCCCCAGGCCGAAGATCGCCCCGCCGGCGAGGGTGAGCACTGCGGCCCCCGGCAGCGACAGGGCCGTCACTAGAACGTAGATGAGCATGTAGGTGCCGGCCACCAGCACGGGCGCCTGCGCCCGCCGCTCCAGCAGGGCGCCATGGGCGCGCTGCAGGCCCTCCAGGGTGAGCTGGCGGTGCAGGCCCAGAGCGAAGAACAGGGTGACCACCATGGCGATGGCGGTGATCAGCAGCATTTGGCGCCAGCGGGCGTGCCGACCGGTCTGTGGCGCTGCAGAGGAGTTCATGCATCAGGCTAGGTCCCCTCGTTACCGGTGAGGCCTTGCCGTGGATTGCCCGCGGAGGGGGAGATGAAAACCACCAGGTCCGTTGGCCGGTACTGCCATCACCGGGTTTTGGGAGGGTCGGTTTCCTGCAGCTTCCTGTGCGAGTCGTGATCCTGGCCAAGGCCCCAAGGCCAGGCGCGGTAAAAACCAGGCTGGCGCCGGCCCTGGGGCAGGACGGGGCCGCCCGCCTGGCGGAACGGCTCTTGCTCCGCACTATTGGTACTGCCTGTGCCAGTGGCCTCGGCGTGGTGGAGCTGTGTGCGACTCCCGCCCCCGATGATCCGGCCTGGCGGCGGCGGAGCTGGCCGCCGGAGCTGGTATGGAGCGAACAGACCGACGGTGATCTGGGCGGGCGCATGGCAGCGGTGGCCCAGCGGGTGCTGGCGTCGGGAGCAAATCTGCTGCTACTGGGGATGGATTGTCCTGAACTAGAGGTCCACCACCTGCAGACGGCTGCGGTCCAGCTGTCCGGCACCGATGCCGCGCTGATCCCCAGCCTGGATGGGGGCTATGTGCTGCTGGGCCTGCGCCGCTTTCACCCCAACCTGTTTGATGCAGTTCCCTGGAGCACCGCCGCGGTCTGCGCCCTCACCCGCGAGCGGCTGCGCACGCTTGGATGGTCGTGGAACGAGCAGTGCCCCCTGGCCGATCTCGACGAACCTGCCGATCTGGATCGCCTGCCGAAGACAATCCGTGGGCAACTCGGAATCGACCATGTTTCTGGATCATCCGCCACAAGCGGTCGGCCCGGCCCTGCTCAACAGCATCCAGGTGGTGATTCCGGTGCGTGATGAGGAGCAAACGCTCAGCCATGTGATTTGGCAGCTGCAGGCCCAGGGACTGGGCCGCATCCGTGTGGTGGACAACGGCAGCCGCGATCGCAGCGCCACCATTGCCCGGCACATGGGGGCTGAGGTGCTCAGCGAACCGAGCCCCGGCTACGGGCGGGCCTGCTGGCGGGGCTGCCGCAACCTCGATCCGGCCGTGCGCTGGATTTTGTTCTGCGATGGCGATGGCGGTGATCCGCTCGAGGAGCTGCCCCGCTTCCTGGATCAGCTCAGCGATCACGACTTGCTGCTGGGCGACCGCACCGCCACCGCCGCCGGCCGAGCGGCGCTGACGCCTCTGCAGCGCTGGGGAAACTGGCTGGCCACAACGCTGATCGCCCTGGGCTGGGGATTCCGCTACCGCGATCTGGGCCCTCTGCGGCTGGTGCGGCGCTCGGCGTTCGAGGCCATGGGGATGCGCGACCGCGGGTACGGCTGGACCCTGGAGATGCAGGTGCGGGCCATCGAGCTGGGTCTGCGCGTGCGCGAGATGCCCGTCTCCCATCGGCCCCGCCTGGCCGGCCACTCCAAGATCTCCGGTCGGTGGGGCGCCAGTGTGCGGGCCGGCAGCGTGATTCTCACGACAGTTGGGCGCAGCTGGCTGAGGCGATGGCAGTGACAGCTCCCTCTTCTGCCCGCCTGCGGCTGTCGGCCAGCGCCCTGCTGCTGATCGGCGGGGCGTTGTGGATGGCTCCCCACGGCGACCTGTTCCACCCAGCCCAGCTGTTGCCGTTCTGGGGGGCGGCGGCGGTGATGGGGCTCGGGTTTGCCCTCTCATGGACCATGCCTGCCGTTCCCCGGGCACTCTTCTGGGCCGTGGCGGTGCTGGCGCGGCTGGCGCTGCTGCCGATGGAGCCCGGCGATGACATTTGGCGCTACCTCTGGGAGGGAGGCATCCAGCTGCAGGGATTCAGCCCGTATCACATTCCTCCCGATGCCCCTGCCCTGGAGGCCCTGCGCACGCCCTGGTGGGGGCAGATCAACCACCCAGACACCACGGCGATCTACCCGCCCCTGGCCCAGCTGTTGTTCCGGCTGCATGCTGCCCTGGCCCATCAGGTGGTGCTGTTCAAGGCGTCCTTCCTGGCCGCCGACCTGGCCATCTGCGGCCTGCTCGCTGCCCGCTTCGGTGCGACCCGCGCGGCGCTCTATGGCTGGAATCCGCTGGTGATCTACAGCGTCAGTGGCGGCGGCCACTACGACAGCTGGTTCCTGCTGCCGCTGGTGGCCGGCTGGCTGCTGGCCGAGCGCGAACCCCCGCCCCAGGGCCCCCGCTTCCAGGCCTGGATCGACCTGCTGCTGGGCCTGAGCGTGGCCCTGAAGTGGATCACCCTGCCGCTGCTGCTCCATCGAGTCTGGAGCCGTTGGCGGCAGCTTCGGCGCCCCGGCCCCGTGGTCGCCGCCGTGCTGCTGGGGCTGGCCCCCCTGCTGCTAGGGGCCCTGGCTTTCTGCCGTGGGCCGGCCTGCCCGTTGCTGCCCACCGGCTCCACATTCATGCGTTACGGCCGCAGTGCCGAGTGGATGCCCCACTGGATCGCCCAGTTCTTGCCCTGGACCCGGCAGATCAACGCTCTACACGGCCTGTTGCTTGTGGTGGTGGTGGTGCTGCTGCTGGCCACCACCGCGCGGTTGGGGGTGTTTGCCTGGCGCTACCTGGTGGCGGTGCTCCTGCTCTCACCGGTGGTGCATGGCTGGTATTTCATCTGGCTCATGCCCTTCGCCGTGCCTAGCCAGAACTGGGGGGCCAGGTTGGTGAGCCTCTCGGCCTTCGTGTACTTCGTTCTCCCCTCGAGGCTGCCCGACTGGCAGCTCACCACAGCGGAGCGCTTGCTTCTGTGGCTGCCCTTGCTTTTCGGTCTGCTGCTCAGTGGCCCGCTGCAGCGCCGCGCGCGAACCGATCCGGCAGTTCAGCGGTAACCCCCGTGTCCGGTTCCGGCTTTGCCTCCATGCTCCCCGCCCGTCACCGAGGCCCGTTGATCCTGCTCTGCGGCGTGTTGCTGCTCGGCATCGCGGGCTGCGACCGAGGGCCCGAGGACTTGCTGGCCCGCTCCACCAGCAGCACCACGGTGGCGTCCTCCACGCCCCAGCTTCCCTTGGATCCAGCTGAGTTCAACGCTGTACTGGCGTGGGTTGTGAATGGCCGCGGCATGGTCAACTATGCGGCCTTGCAGCGGCAACCCGCCCAGCTCGATCGCTACCTCCAGGCGCTGGCCGACCTTTCTCCCGCTCGCTTCGCCTCCTGGTCTGAGGCAGAACAGATCGCCCTGCTGATCAACGCCTACAACGCCCTGACCCTGCGCTCGATCATTGATCACGATCCGATCCGGCCGAGCATCAAGGCGATTCCTGGAGTGTGGAAACTGCGCCGTCACTCGGTGATTGGCCAGCGCCTCACCCTCGATGAAATCGAGCACCGGATTCTGCGGCGCGAGTACAACGAACCCCGCATCCACGCAGCCCTGGTGTGTGCAGCCATCAGCTGCCCGCCGCTGCGGAGCGAGGCCTACACGGGTCCGGAGCTGGACCGGCAGCTGGAGGATCAGACCAACCGCTGGCTGGCCAGCAGCGAGGGTCTGCGGATAGATCGGGAAGCCGGCACGGTGGCCATTTCCTCGATCTTTCAGTGGTTCGCCGAAGATTGGCCGCGTGCTGACCCCAGCGCCACCCCCGTACCTGGCCACAAGAAAGAGAGCGCCGTGCTCCACTTCATCGCGCGCCATCGCCCCGCTGAGGATCGGCCCCTGTTGCTGGGGGGTGACTTCCGCCTTGAATACCTTCCCTACAACTGGTCCCTGAACCGTCAGAGCCCCTGAACGGAGGGGGGATCTGACGGTTCAGGCCAGCTCTGCGGCCAGCAGGGCGCTGATTCGCTGCGCCAGTTCGTCGAAGCAGGCGGAGAAGGCCTGCCGGGCCTGCTCCCCCTCCCCGTGGGCAGCCGGATCGGGCAGACTCCAGTGCAGTGTTTCCGGGCCACCTGGCAGCGGTCCGCAGGTGCTGGCCGCGTGATCGCACACCGTCACCACCAAGTCGAAGGGGGCTTTAGCCGCCTCCAGTACGGCCGGCAGGCTCTTGCTTCTGAACTGACTGGTGTCCACGGGGAGCAGGCTGATCTGCTCGAGGGCCAGTGGGTGCACCCGGCCGGTGGGGGCGCTGCCTGCGCTGGCGACGTCAATGGTTCCCTGGCCCAAGGCCTGGAAGAGGGCCTCAGCCATGATGCTGCGCGCGGAATTGCCGGTGCACACCACCAGCACACGTTGGCGGATGTCGGTCATGGCAGGAAAGATGTCAGGTGGACTGTCGGGAGGAATTTCAGTGGGGCCTGTAAGGAGAGACAGGCCAGGGCCGCGAAGGCAGTTTGTGCACTCAGCTCAGCGCTCCACCGCAGCTGGAGCCGGTACCGGCGGTGCAGCCGAAGCAGTGATCGGCGACCGCGATCGGCTCATCCGAGGGGTCGTGTTCCAGCAGCTCCCTCAGATGGCGCCGGGGACTGCCTTCGCCCTCTGACAGACCAATCATCGGCAGACCGAGCATCTGGTTGAAGTCGCAGTCGTAGAGGTAGCCCTGCCAGTCCACGCTGATGGTGGAGCGGCACATCACCTGCTCCAGGTTGGAGGGGTTGTGGCTGGCGCGCAGCAGATCCATGTAGCTCTCCAGCCGGCCCTGCTGGCGCAGCCCGGCCGCGAAGCGCTGGATCGGCATGTTGGTGATCGTGTAAAGCCGGTTGAAATGGATGCCGAAGTGAGCGTGCAGTTCGCGCCTGTAGTCGGCCTCCAGTGCCGCCTGGGGCGGCGGCAGGCTCGGGCCCTGGGGGTTGTAGACCAGATCCAGTTCAAGGGCTGAACCCTCGATGCCGTACCCGAGGGCATTGAGCTGGCGCAGGCCGGCGATGCTGCGGTCGAACACGCCGTCGCCGCGCTGCTGGTCGACATTGGCAGCGCTGTAGCAGGGCAGGGAGGCCACCACTGTGACCCCCTGATCCGCCAGGAACCCGGCCAGATCCTCTTGGCCCGGCTCACTGAGAATGGTGAGATTGCAGCGGTCGATCACCGTCACCCCGAGCTGCCGTGCCTCGCTAACCAGATTGCGGAAGCCGGGATGTAGTTCCGGAGCTCCTCCGGTGAGATCCAGCGCGGTGAGTCCCCGCGCCCGCAGCACCTCCGGCACCAGGGCGATGGTGGTGGCGTCCATCGTCTCGGTGCGGCTGGGCCCGGCATTCACGTGGCAGTGGCTGCAGCTCTGGTTGCAGCGGTAGCCCAGGTTCACCTGCAGGGTGCCGGGCCGGCCCCGGCGCAGGGCGGGGAAGGCCAGTTCAGGAGGGCTGACCGCGATGGCGAGCTCAGACACTGGTGAGTAGCTCGGGGCCATCGGGGGTGCTGCCATCGGGTTGGAGGGGCTCGAGGGTGATACTGAGGGCCTGGGCCTGGCTGGAGGGCTGGGTGGGGATCGGCATCGCCACGCTGCCGTCGGCATTGGGAACGAAGCGCACACATCCCTTCGTTCTGCCGTTCACATTCGCCCACAGGCGGTACACATGGGTGGGCGGCGCCGGCGGCAGCCCACGAACCAGCAGCAGGTTGTGATCCTGGCCCGGGCTAACCACCACTTTTCCGGAGATCCCGGCATGGCCCGAGGTGCCCCGCAGCGCGAGTGTGCGGCTGGCCGTCGCCGGTGTCGCCTGCCGCAGGTTGGCCATCTCCTCGCGCAGCTGCACCACCTGGGTGCCCAGAGCCACGAGGCCGCAGGCCATGGCGGCCATGCCGAGTTGGGCGGGTCGCAACGGCCAGCGCCGGGCCTGCTCCTCGGTCCGCGGCTGATGACGGTTCTGCTCGGATTGCAACAGGCGGCGGCGCAGCCGGGCGGGCGGGGTTGCGTCATTGGGCAGGGCCATGGGCAGCAGCTCCAGGGTCAGCCGCAGTTCATCTAGCTGGCTCTGCAGGTGAGGGTCACTGGCGAGGGTCTTCCGCAGCTCCTGCCGCTCGCCTTCATCAAGGTCGCCGAGCACGTAGCCGGCCATCAGTTCATTGAGCTGGGGATGGGAGTCGTGGCGATCAGGTCGGTTGGGATCAAGGGCGGCCATGGTGATCGGCGGCGGTGGGGGAGGGGGCGAGGGCGTTGAGGGAACTGGAGGAGAAATCCATAAGATGGCCACGCAGGGCAAGCAGGCCCTGGCGGGAGCGTGTCTTCACCGTGCCCAGGGGTATCTGCAGGTGTTCGGCGATCGTCGACTGACTCATGCCCTCGTAGTAGGCCAGTTCCAGTACCTGGCGCTGGTTGGGGTGAATGCGTGCCAGGGCGCTGCGCATGCGCTCGGCCAGATCCCCCAGCTCCGCCCAGTCGTGGGGGCTGCGGGTGTGCCCGCCTAGAAGCTGGGTAGACCAGCGCTGCAGCAGATGCCAGCGATTGCGTTGCTGGCTGAGGCGGTTGATCGCCATCGAGCGGGTGAGCAGCAGCAGGTAGGCGAGCACCGGCCCGCGGCTGGCGTCGTAGCGCTCTTGGCGCCAGTAGCGCAGGAAAACGTCCTGCAAAAGATCTTCCGCCGCGGCGCTGTCGCGGCAGAGACGCAGCGCCAAGCGGTAGACAGCAGGGCTGTAGGCGTCGTAGAGGCCGGCCAGATCGTCGGGCGGCGGTGGCGAGAGTTTGTAATCGTTGACGACCATGCAGCGAACTGGGATCTGTAGGTTCTACCAGCTGCTTGTGGGATTGGTTTTAAGTCTGTGGCTTCTACCCATCCTGCGATCGGTTGCTGCTTGGGTCGCACCTTGATCAGCTTTGCTGGGTGAACAGGGCTATGGGTTTGGATTCATTCTGGAGGGTCGGTGTGCAGTGGCAGCATTGGACGAAAGCAATGTGCTGGCTATGGCCTGCTGTGATCTTGGTGAGGGACTGCGAAATCGATCTCCTAGAAGTCTTTCCCAATCACTGATCATTAGGGATGGTAAGTTTGTACGGCTTAGTTTTTTCTCCCAATTAACTTCTCCCAATTCGGACGAATCTAAGTATCGGCTTTCCGCAGTATTTAACGCTTTTGTTGGTTACTTAGAGATTCATCAGCCTCGGCTTCCATAGGCTTAATCAGCTATTGGACACAGATTCCGGCAGGCCGCGAGCGGACTCAATTTTTATTTTGCCAGTTGCCCAACTGAATTTGGTGTGTTTTGTAACCGTCTCATGGGACTGAATGGCTGGCCAATCGCATATTGGCAAGGCGCTCGACACCTTGCTTTGTTTGCAGTCTCGATCAATGAGAACGACTCAGGTAGAGGGTGTTTGCTCGCTCTCGCGGACCTCTACTCTAGAGCCTGGGTGTGGGGTGTGCTTAATCCACCTACTCGGGTAGTTAAATCTAGGCCCTGCGAAACTTGGCTTAGAATTTATATTTTAAGTGAGCGCTAGCAGAGGCCGACATGTTGCATATAAATCACCATTTTCCCCCTGCCTCGCCCAGCGCAGCGCTGACTTTCTGATCGCGGTTGTGCGCCCTAGCCGGCAAGCAACCGGCAGGTGAAACTGGATAGTCATCTCACGTGGACTTTCGAGCGATTCAGTCACCTGAGTTGATGGCCGAGCAGTAGCCCGGAGATACCACGATCCGCGCCATGCGCAGACATGGCATCAGCAATGGCAGGCCGTATGACGATATCTGTCACAACGTATTTGCTTAGCGTACCTATCGGTGCGACACGAGTTTGCTGACTTGTGCCAAGGCCCTGTTGCAGATCGTTTCCGATTGGTGGTGAATCGATATAGCAGGCACTGGGATCGTGACGGGCCTATGCGGGAAGTTTCCAACCGCTATCGGGAGGATCATGGAGTAATAACCCCGGCCGCGCCAAGCTGGGCAGCCTGGCGAGCAAAACCCTTCGATCTGATGGGATTTGGTCGATCACTGAGGTCATCGCTGCCCTCGCTTACGTCATCAATGGACTGCTAAACAGGCAGGTAAGGTAAAGCCCCTATAATTACTTGTAATAGGCCTTAGATTTATTGTATTATTGAGAGACAATGTTATAGGCTGAATATATCTTAATAAGTCTAGCCGCTCCCTTGTTGTATCTTCATGCGGTGTAATCGTGATGGTTGTCAAAAGAGCTCACTTGCGTGATCCGGTCGTTTCGGATCTGGGAATTTTGCTTTGGCTTGCTGTGGCATGCAGGTGACGTTGCGGCAGATGCGGGAGGGCTTTGTGTGCCTGATTCATATCGACTATGCTCCCATCGCGGCTGTTGCTGATCACGAGTATATGCTCTAAAGGGTGTAGTCCCTCCCGGCTTTGATGGATCTCACTTTTTTGACTGCATTCAATTGCGAATGCTTTTTGATAGGATTTTGACCTCATATGCTTCAATTGATCAAGTCGCGACTGAATTATTTCGCTTATGGATATCATCGGCCTCTTCGGCTTAAGTGCGGATTCACTTATGATAGGTGTGTAGCAATTGCCTGTGTACGCTCAAGGCTAAATAGCTAATAGCCCATTTGGTCAATAGTACGGATGTTGCATCGTCTTTGATGAGTTTGGAATCTTGCTTAGTTACCCATGGCTGGATCCATAAATATAAGTACATCTAATGCCCGGAGCGGCTGAAAATTGAATGTTGCCGGACTCTAGGTTCTTGGGCTTAACATTCTAGGTATATCTATGTTTCCTATTGTAGCAAGTTGCGATAAATCGCGGCCAAATACAAATCTTGGAGGATTTTGGAGCGTCACCGCTGGAGCTGGAGTAGTACGTCAAATTGCTTGGGGCTAGATCGATGAATTGCCACTTTTAGTGGATCTGGCAATGCTAAATCTGTATGATAGTAGATCGCATTAAGCACTCAGGGGTAGTGCTAATGCGATCTTGGCCTAATAATATAAATTGTATGGTGGGACTCTTATCAACTCCACAGGCTGGAGACTTCTTTGAAGACAGCGCTGCCTATTGCTTGGCCTAGTTGGAGTCCCTGTTCATTGCCATCATCAAAGTGGATTCCCCCATAAATCCTTGAGATGCCAGATTCTTTCCAGGCATCTTCCCATGTATCCCACTTGAGCCTAACAGGAATATTCTTATTTTTTTCAATTAGGGAAGTTGTCTTGATTGATGCTCCAAATTTTTCACTTCCAGTTATTTCCTCAATAAATTTTCCGGCTGCCGAAGAGAAAGTGCTATGCCCAGATACGAACTCTGAGAAAGGTGGGGAGTAGCCGCTTCCAGGTGTTTGGTATGTGACCCAGTCTTTTCCATTAATCTCTTTGGTCTTTTGGGCGTCACGAGAATAGGCATCAAATACGTATTGCCCAGTGATATCATCTTTTTCCCCAAGAAGTCCAAGCCTGCTGAGCTCCCTAATGGCTGTCAGGGGACGCGTGTAGTCAGTTTCAGTCTTTAAGCCCCATGCAGCAACGGAAGCACTGAGGAGAGATTGACCAATGCCAAAAAATAGTTTTGCGTCGTCAGCAAGATTATTGTCGAACTTTTCTGAAGCATATTTTCCAAACTCCATCCATGAACCTGGTGGAAACCCTGTGCCAGCACCATCCTCCCAGAATTCAGCAATGAGTTTTTGCTTGGGATTGAGATTTGCACTGGCTTCGACTACCCGTTCGGCTTGATTGATGAATTCAGGATTGATCCACTTCCCTACCAAGTCTTTCGAGATCTTTTTGGTTTTGTCCCCAACAGTGATCTTGCCTTTGTCGAGGTTGACATCGGCATCCTTGATTAACAGAAAAGGTTCGGGATCCTTAAGGTCGGCTTTGAGGTTTTCTAGCTCGTTTTTGCCAAGAATCTGACTTACTTCCCCCCATTGCGGAGTGAGAAACTGCTGCAAGCCACTAGTAGGAACATCTCCAACATTAAACTCGGGCGTCCAGCTGTCTAGGCTTTCGATATCGTTGGGGCCTGAGTTTGTTGGCAAAAAGTTTGAAGTATCAGACGCGCCATCATTTTTGTAGGATTTTGCAATTGCAGAGGCAACTTTTTGACTAATCTTAGACGCTAAATCGTTAGCTTTGGCTCCAAGATCTCTGAAATTTTTGCTAGCTACATCCTCAAAAATGGCTTTGGCGCCAGGGGCCTCATTGCGCATAGCCTTAACTGTCGAGTCAAGGACCACATTGTTAATGAAATCTCGCTTGTACTCCTTGCTCCTTCCCTTCAGGAAGGCCTCGGCCGTTCTCTCAGCTGAGTTGATCAGCGAAGTAAGAGAGCTCTTCTTAAGGCTTGAATTAAATGAATCCTCAAAGATCTGATAAGATTCGTAGAGAGCGCTGCCCATAAGGCCATAAAAGCGAGCTGCAATGGTTGGCCCGAACCTTCCATTAATCAACACTGACTTGCTTTCTACAGCATCTGTAGCAGCCCCTGCGAGTTTAAAGGCAAGAGTTGTTGATCCGTCTGTTGACCGCGCTTCTGTGTTTAGGGTGGCTGCGTCGGGATTGGCGCGAACTAGAACGGGCTTGCCCAAATTAATAGGTTGAAAAAGTTTTTACATATTAACTGTACTGCGGAATTCACCCCTTCCCGCTCATTTCTCTTTTGGCTGAGGATATCTGGTTTAAAAGTTAATAGAAAACTTCTTTGGTGAGAAGAGCTTTCTGTTGGCTCTTGAGTCCTTTGTGTGGCTTCCCTTGCTTCATTGGAGGGCCTTGCCTCTCTTTTGCTCGATGACTGGCTGCGCTCCAGGGCTATGACGCTTGATCGAGGGTTGTTGGGTTTTGCTTGCTGTTGGTCGCGGATGGGGCGGAAGGGCGGGGCCTGCCACGATGCAGGCCTCAGTGATGGACTGTCTTGCTTGAGACGTCTGGATTAATTGGCTGCGCAACAGCTTTTGGCTTTTCCGGCACATCCGCCACTCGGCTTGGCTGCACAGCAACCTTTTTGAGTGCCTGAGCCGCATCCTCCCATCATCAGTTCTTGCTTGGCGCCACAGGCACCCTTGGGGCCGCATGACCCTGCATATGCTGGCAACCCGACCGCTGCTGCGGAGATCGCGACAGCTCCAAGAGCAGTACGAAGGCGGCTGGAAAGTGAAGGCATGACAAATGAGAAAAGACATACTTATTACCGGTTCAGAGGTGAACTGGTTTTCGTGGGGTTGTCGGACCGAGCTCGAACCGTGACAGGCTGATTAGGAAAATGTGAGTTGGTGGCTGGAGGCTGGCGTTTAGGGCGTGCAGTACTAGGGGCTCAGGTGGCTATTGCGCATAGGCCAGCAGCCGGCTTGCTGGAGTAGGGGGGGGGGCCTAGAGCTGACGCAGATTTGTGGAAGCTTCCAGCTCCAGGAGGCTCCGATTTGGTGTGCGCAACCGTGCTGGTGCAGCTTGGGGTGGAGAGTTGAAGGCTCGTCGGCGAAGGCGTCGAGCTTGAGGGTGAGTGGAACTTGGCTGGGTAGGTGGGTCCAGGGGGTAGCGCTCTACTTGAGCTCGACGCCCTGCTCACCGTTACACGTAGTCTGGTTGAGATTTGCTTTTGGCCTAGCGGCTCGCTAGTAGGCCAGTGCAGAGAGGATGAGAGAAGCCAGTCTCTCAGCTCAGCCGCAGGCCCTCGATGCCCTGCCAGCCCAGATAGATCGCCAGGGCCACGCTCACCAGGCCCACCAGCAGGTCGCCCTTGGCGAACAGCCACTGCTTGCCCCGCTCCAGCAGGGGCAGCACGCGCTCTGGGCCGGCTAGCAGCAGGGCCAGCAGCGGCAGCAGCAGCAGGCTGGCGCTCACCAAGCTGAATGCCCCAGTGGCCAGCAGCTCCTGGCCGCGGCCGAGCCCCGCTGACAGCAGGCTGCTGGCGGACTTGGCAAACAGAAATAGATCGTCGGGGCTGGCCACCTGCAAGCCGGCACTGATGGCCAGCAGCAGCGGCAGGGGCAGGGCACAGAACTGATCGAGGCGGCGCGTCCAGCCCGGCGGCCCCGCACCCTCTTCATTTTTATTCAGCAGCTCCTTCGCCCCCAGCCCCAGCAGGGCGCCGGCGGCCAGCAGGTCGAGGCCGGTGAGGTGGACGCTGCCCTTGTCCATGCTCAGCAGCAGGCCGTGGCCCACCGTGAGCAGCAGGGTTACGGCCAGGGCGGCGGTGACCAGCCAGCCCGCCACAAACAGCCCGCCGCGCTGCAGGGGTTTGGGGCCGAGCAGCAGCAGCAGCAGCAGGCCGATGTGCAGCGGCGAAAAGCCGATCGCCAATCCAAAAGCTGCTAGCTCGCTGAGCAGGTTGGTACTCATGGTGCGGTCCTTATCGGGGCATTCCAGCGCACGATCGTGCGCCGTTCCCGCTCGTGGCCGAGCACCGACAGCGTGGCCGTATTCAGGTTGAACAGGGCCCCGCCTGCAGCACCCAGCCCCAGCCAGCTGCCCGCCAAGCTGCGCAAAATATGGCCGTGGGCTACCAGGGCAACGGCGCCCAGCTCGGCCTGGGAGGCCACCAGGGATTCGGCTAGGGCGATCACCCGCCGGCAGCGCTGCTCCACTTCCAGGCAGCTTTCACCGTCTGGGCAGCCGTGGCTCCATAAGGTCCAGTCGGGCACCTGGGCGCGGATCTCGGCGGTGCTGATGCCCTCGTAGCGGCCGTAGTCCCACTCCTGCAGGTCGGGGCAGATCTGGGCGCCCTCCCCCAGGCCCGCCAGCTCGGCGGTGCGCCGGGCCCGTTGCAGCGGACTCACCAGCACCGCCGCAAAGCGCTGGCTTGCCAGCCCTGGCGCTAAGGCCCGGGCCTGCGCCTCGCCCTCCGGCAGCAGGGGCAGGTCGGTGCGGCCGGTGTGGCGCCCGTCGCGGGCCCAGCTGGTCATCCCATGGCGCAGCAGCCACAGTTCGAGCTGGGGAGGCGTGCTGAATGTTTCGGGCAGCTTGCCCAGCAGCTGAGTCATTTCAGCGACGGACTTCAAACCAGTCGGTGCCGGCGGCGGCCACCTGGCTGCTAGCCACGCTGTTCACCACCGCATCAGCCGGGCCCTTCTCGCACCACAGCCGCAGCTCGGTGAGCTCCTGCGGGCAGCCCTCAGCTTCTATCTCCACCGAACCATCGGAGCAGTTGCGCACCCAGCCGCTCAAGCCAAGATCCTGGGCTCGCAGTTTGCAGGCGGCCCGGTAGCCCACCCCATGCACCTGGCCGCGCACGATCAAACGCCAGCGTTCTTGCTGGATCTGGGGCCGGGGTTCGTGGGGCTGCACGAAGCGGCGCTCGTCGGCAGCGGCGCGGCGCGCGCGGCTGCGGCTGCCAGGCGTGAGGGAATCACCGGGCATCCAGCCCAGTGGAGGTGCAGCCAGCTGGCGTGCACGTTCGGCGCTGTCCATCCTTCGCTCCGGGTTGCGGTCCCCCAGCCGTCAAGCTGCCACAGCCCACCGCCGGCTGCCACAGAGTTGTCGCAGTTGGATAGGGGCTCCAGTTGCCAGCGGTGAAATTCATGGCCGCAAAAGCTCTCGCCCGGCTGCACCAGCAAGCCATTGGCCGTGGCGGTAGCCGTGCGATAGCCCAGGCTCAGGGCGCCTTTGCGGGCCTGGAAGGGCAGCACGCCCGCCATTGGCTGCAGCTGCCCCTCGCTATCGGCCAGCTGCTCGCCCAGCAGCAGCAGGCCGCCGCATTCGGCCACCAGCGGCAGCCCAGCCGCCGCTGCCCGGGCCAGGTCGCCCAGGCTGCGCCGGCTTGCCGCCAGCTGGGCCGTGTGCAGCTCCGGGTAGCCCCCCGGCAGCAGCACCGCCCGGCAGCCCTCGGGTAGGGGCTCATCGGCCAAGGGGCTCCAGGCCAGCGGCTCCAGCCCCACCGCCTCGAGCAGCTCGCCGGCCTCCGGATAGCGGAAATGGAAGGCCGCATCGCTGGCGATCGCCACCGGCAGGGGCTGGGAGCTCGGTTGCGGGTTGGAGCTCTGCCGCAGGCGCTGGGGGCTCTGGCGCAGGCACCAGCTGATCGGATTTTCGGCCCCTGGCTCGGCTGCTGGTGGGGCCAGGAGGGGCAGCAGCTGCTCCAGGTCTAGGTGGCGGGCGGCCAGCTCGGCCCACTGCTCCTGGCGCTGCTCAAGGTCTTGCAGCTCCCCAGGCGGCAGCAGACCCAAGTGACGGGAGGGCAGCTCCAGGCTGGGGTGGTGCGGCAGAACCCCCAGCAGCGGCACCTCGATGCTGGCCAGCGCTTCTGCCAGCAGGGCGTGGTGGCGCTCGCTGCCCACCCGGTTGAGCACCACCCCGGCCAGCTGCACCACTGGTGGGCCATGGTCGCGGAAGCCCCGCACCAGCGCCGCCAGGGAGCCCGCCTGCCGCGACGCTTCCACCACAAACACCACCGGCAGGCCGAGCTGGGCCGCCACCGCTGCCGAGCTGCCCTCACTGCTGGGGCCGCGGCCATCGAACAGGCCCATCACCCCTTCCACCAGCGCCAAGTCGGCCCGGCTGCCGTGCCAGGTGAAGCAGCGCTCCAGCCACTCGGGCCCGCACAGCAGCGGATCGAGGTTGCGGCAGGTGTGGCCGCTCACCCGGCTGAGCAGCTGGGGATCGAGGTAGTCGGGCCCCACCTTGAAGGGCTGCAAACCCAGGCTCTGCGACCGGGCCCAGGCCGCCAGGCACAGCGACAGCAGGGTCTTGCCGCTACCGCTGCTGGGCGCGGCGATCAGACAGGCCATCTAGGGCAGCAGTTTGGCCGCGAGGGGGGCGGCGGCGGCCAGCAGGGGGTTGGTGGAGTCATGGCCGCCGGAGAGCAGGCGGGCCATCTCCATCTCCTCGCTCTCATTGGGCAGGGGCACCACCTCCTCAGCCAGTTCCATGCTGGCCATGCCGCCCGATTCGAGCCGCATGCAGCCGCCCGATTCGGAGCAGAGGATCACGCATAGCGGTGAGCCCTGGCTGCTTTGGCAGATCAGCCGCAGCCCCACCATGGCGCCGGGGTGGGTTTTGGGTACGCCCACTGGCACTGGCATCTGGCGGAAGCGCACGGTCTGGCCGTCGGTGCGCTCGAATTCAGCGCCGATGCCATCGCCCACCCCATCGCCATCCACCGCATAGGTCGAGATCAGGTGCCAGCCCAGTCGGTCGGCTAGCCAGGCCGCCAACAGCAAACCCTTCACCGGGTTGGATCCCTCCACGTCGAGGTCGAGCTGCACCACGTGGTTGAGGGCATCACGCCGCGAGGGCGGATCAAACACCATCGCCAGCGATTCGCGCCAGCTGCGCAGCCGCAGCCAGTTGAGGTCGTTGATCGGTTGGCCCGCATCGATCCGATCCACCAGTAGGTCGAGGCAGCGGCGTGGATCCCCCAGCGACGAATCCACCACCAGGCGCCGGGTGCCGGTGGCTAGAGCCGCCATCACCTCAGGGGCCTCGTCGAGGCTGCTGTTCCACCACACCCAGCAGGGCAGGTCTGGGGCGATCAGGGGTTGGACCAGATCGAGGTTCTGGCGCAGGGCACCGGTGCCGCCCCTGAGCACCACCACGTCGCCGCAGGCGGAGCTGCCAGCGCCCTCCTCCGGCAGGGGGCAGTAGGCGGCCACCAGGGTTTCTAAGGGCTGGCCGCCGTCGAGGGTGGGGGCCAGGGTGATCAGCCGCCGGGGCATGTGGGCGCTGATCGCCCCTTCCACAAACTGACCGCGCTGGTCTTCGGCGTGGTGATTGCCTCCCAGCTGGCCGAGCGCCCAGGCCAGCTGGGGATCCATCGGTGCCGTGCTCAGGGGCAAGCCACAGCTCACCGCCGCGGCGCGGGCCGCCTCCAGCACCGTTTCATTGAGCAGGCCGGTGATTGGTCCATCGAGCCGGCCGCAACGCACCAGCTGCTGCTCCAGCCAGGAGCCCTCCCACACCACCAGGGTGAAGGTGGCGGCGCCGGGGGAGCTGCCCAATTCCTGATTCCAGAGGCGCTCCAGGTAGCCGGGCACCTGGTCGGGGGGGAGGGCGAGGGGGGCCTGGAGGGTGAGCTGGGTCGACATGGGGTCAGACTCGCGGTGGGTTCAGGGCAACAGAAATCAGGGGCGACGCCAGGCCAGGCCGTCTTCGGCCAGCAGGTTGTCGGCGGCGGCAGGACCCCAGGTGCGGGCCTCGTAGGGGTATACGGGCAGCTGGGAGGGGGCGTCCTCGATCAGTTCCAGCAGCGGTGTGTAGAGACGCCAGGCGGCCTCCACCTCGTCACTGCGGGTGTAGAGGGTGGGGTCGCCCAGCATGGCGTCAGCTAGCAGGCGCACGTAGCCCTCGTCGCTGGGTTCGCCGAAGCTGTCGTCGTAGGAGAAGGCCATGTCCACCGGCCGGCTGCGCATGCCGGAGCCGGGGGCCTTCACCTCAAATTTAAATTCAGCACCTTCATCGGGCTGGATGCGCAGGATCAGCTGGTTGGGGGTTGGGGCGCCGCCAGCGGCATCGAACAGGTGCACCGGGGCCTCCCGGAAGGTGAGCACCACCTCGGAGAGCCGCTTGGGTAGGCGCTTGCCGGTGCGCAGGTAGAAGGGCACGCCCTGCCAGCGCCAGTTGTTGATGAACAGCTTCATCGCCACGTAGGTCTCCGTGGTGCTTTCCGGGTTCACCCCCGGCTCATGGCGGTAGCCGGCGATTGGTCGGGTGCTGGATCCCCCTGGCCCGTATTGGCCCCGCACACAGCACTTCCAGGGCTCGTCTTCATTGGCTAGGCGGGCTGCCTGCAGCACCTTGGCCTTCTCGTTGCGCATCGACTCGGGATCGAAGCGTCCCGGTGCCTCCATCGTCGTCAGGGCCAGCATCTGGGTGAGGTGGTTCTGCACCATGTCGCGCAGGGCGCCCGAGCTTTCGTAGTAGCCGGCCCGCTCCTCCACGCCCACGGTTTCGGCCGCCGTGATCTGCACGCTGGAGATGTAGTTGCGGTTCCAGATCGGCTCGAAGATCGTGTTGGCGAAGCGCAGCACCAGGATGTTCTGAACCGTCTCCTTTCCCAGGTAGTGGTCGATCCGGAAGATCTGACTTTCCTGGGCGCTGGTCTGAACCACCCGGTTGAGTTCCTGGGCGCTGCCGTAGTCGCGGCCGAAGGGCTTCTCGATCACCACCCGGCTACGAGCCGGGTCGCTCAGCAGCCCGGCGGCGGCCAGGGAGCGGCAGCCACTGCCGTAAAAATTCGGCGACACCGACAGGTAGAAGGTGCGGTTGCCCCGGGTGGCCCGCAGCCGGTCGATGCCGTCTAGCCGCTGGCCCAGCCGCACCACCGAAGGGGGATCCTCCAGATCCACCGGCTCATAGAAAAGCCCGGCGGCAAATTGCTCCCAGGCCACCCGGTGCTCAGCCACCTCTTGGGCCATGGCCTCGGCCATCTTGCCGCGGAATTCCTCATCGCTCCAGGGGCGGCGGGCGCAGCCCAGCACCGCAAATTCACTGGGGAGGCGGCGCTGGCGAAACAGCTCAAACAGCGCCGGTACCAGCTTGCGGTGGGTGAGGTCGCCACTGGCCCCAAAAATCACCAGGCATTGGGGCGGGATAACCCGCTCTTGGCGGAGTCCTACCCGCAGTGGATTGGTGAGCACAGCGCCCATGAATGCCTGTCTGGTGCCCATGGTTTAACGGGCCTGGAGCCGTCGCCCACCGCTTGGCCCACTTTGTGATGGTTTCTGTGTGGGATTCGCCAAAAAAAAGCCCGCCTTGGGGGCGGGCAGAAGAAGCAAATTTGGCTCGAATTCAATAGGTTTCGACGTGCCAGCGGTCGGCTTTTTTGAGCTGGGGACGCAACTCGGCCCAGTTCAAACCCTTGGCGGTGGCGGCGGCGGTCATCGCCTCGTCGATGCCGGGCTCCATGCCCCGCAGACCGCACATGTAGACGTGGGTCTTGGGATTTTCGATCCAGGAGAAGATCTCTTCGGCGTTCTCGCTGACGCGGTCTTGGATGTACATGCGGCCGCCGTTGGCGTTTTGCTGCTCGCGGCTGATCGCCTTGGTGTAGCGGAAGTTTTCGGGAAACTCGCTGGCGTAGCGGTTGAAGTCGTCGTCGTAAAGGAGGTTGGGGGTGGTGGGCACGCCCATCAACAGCCAGGCCTTACCGCGGAAATGCCAGCCGTTTTTCTCCCGCTCGGAGGGCTCAAACATGCGGCGCAGGTAGGTGCGCATCGGCGCGATGCCGGTGCCGGTGGCCAGCATGATCACGTTGGCTTCCTCGTCTTCAGGAAGCAGCATCTCCTTGCCCACTGGGCCGGTGATCTTCACCTTGGCGCCGGGTTCGATGTCGCAGAGGAAGGTGGAGCAGACGCCGTTGATCGTCTCGCCGTCCTTCTCGTATTGCAGCTGGCGCACGCACAGAGACACCGTGTTGCCCTCCAGATTGTCGCCGTGGCGGGTGCTGGCGATTGAGTAGAGGCGCAGCTTGTTGGGCTTGCCGTTGGCATCGGTGCCGTCGGGGATGATGCCGATGCTCTGGCCTTCGACGTAGTGCAGCTGGGGGTCACCACCGGAGAGGTCGAAGGTGATGTGATTCACCCGGCCGATCGCCCCTTCCGCCAGCAGGCTGTAGTTGTCGGTCACCGTGCCGACGAACGGATCCTTCGGCTTGTAAAGGTTGACGGGAACGTCGGCGTGGGACACGGCAGCGGGTTTCGAAGGAGCGGCGTTTGCTTTGGGGGCGGGTGCTGGGCTGGCGCCAGCGTCCGTGAGAACGGCGCTGATGCGACCGCCTTTCTGAGCGATTGATTGCATCAGGCCCTGGAGTTGGCCGAATGGAACGGTGAAGCGGCGCTCAGCCTGACGCTGGCGTCCCACCCCGAAGGCTTCCACCACGACGGTGAACATCCGGTTGTCGGACTGGGTGGCGCGACCGGTGGAAACACGCATACAGACTCAGTCCCCTCAAAAGCGCGCTGATCATAGGGAACACGACCGCAGCGAATTCCCGGCAGACACAGCTAGGTTTGTGCCCCAGCACACTTACGCCGTGCGTCCTTGGCGCAGCTTCTTGCCCAATCAGGTCTGCCCGGCCAGCTGGCTGAGCCAGTTTTGCTGTCGAAGGGGCCTGCGGATGTGATCAATTCCGCCCAAACCTCCGTTTGCAGCCTCGACACCATCCAGCAGGAGATGGAGCGGCTTCCCCAGGGCACCAGGCGCCTGGCAGTGCAGTTGCGCCTACCGCTTGATCCCCGCTGGATCTGGTCCGTGCTTACCGATTACGCCAATCTCAACAGCTTTATTCCCAACCTGGCTTCCTCCCGCCAGCTGTGGCGCCGCGGCAATCGGGTGGGTTTGGAGCAGGTGGGCACCCAGCAGTTCTGCGGGCTGCGTTTCAGCGCCAAGGTGGAGCTGGAGCTTGAGGAGGATCTCGAGGCAGGCGAGCTGCGCTTTTGCATGTGCCGCGGAGATTTCCGCCGCTTTGAAGGCTGTTGGCAGATCGGCCGCACTGGTGAAACCACCCATCTGCTCTACGAGCTCACGGTGCAGGGCCGGCCCGGCATGCCGATTGGCTTAATTGAGCAGCGTCTGCGCGAAGACCTGGCCAACAACCTGCGGGGAGTGCAGCGAGAGGCCGAACGCCGCGCTGCCCAATCCTGAATTAACAGGAGTTGAATTCCCGATTCAGCAGGAGTTGAAGTCCTGTTTAGTGGGAGTTGAAATAACAAACCCTTCTCTTTTGCCCATTGGGCATTAAAGGAGTTGGATTTATGTATACCCCCAAGGGGATTCGAACCCCTGTCGCCTCCGTGAAAGGGAGGTGTCCTAGGCCTCTAGACGATGGGGGCGAGGCCACAACGCTGTAAGGCGTTGATGTATTGGAAGCTACGGGGCAGGGGGACCCTTCGTCAAGGCGAGCAGCGCTTCAGGGCCTGTTATCAGTGGGGGCGACGCGACGATCAGGGCCCCTTGGCGTCAGTGCGGGTTGGACCTGGCCGCTCCAGACCGGCACGCTGACGTGGAAGCAAGCACCCTCGCCGGGCTCCGACACCACCCAGATGCGCCCCCCGTGCACCTCGGCGATGCGGCGGCACACCGATAGGCCCACGCCGTAGCCAGAGGTGGTGCCGGAGGTTTGGGGCAGGCGCACCCGATCCAGAAAAATCCGTTGCTGCTCCGCTTTGGGGATACCCGGCCCGGTGTCGCAAACGCTCACCTGCACCCACTGGTCGGTGCGGTGCAGCAGGGTCAGGTGCACCTGGCCCCGGTCCGGGGTGAACTTCAGGGCGTTTTCCAGCAGGTTCAGCAATACCTGGCGCATGCGGCGCTGGTCGGCGAACACATCTGGCAGGTCGGCCGGGATGTCGGTGATCAGCTCCAGGTCGCGGCCGATCCAGAGTTTTTCCAGCTCCAGGATCGCCTCGGCGGCCACCTTGCCCAGCGCCAGGCGCTGGGGGTTGAACAGGGCCTCCCAGCGGGTTGTGCCCACCTCCAGCAGGTCCTTGGAGAGTTCCTGGATGTCGTCGAGGCGGCGGGTGAGTACGTCCCGGAAGCGGCTCTCGTCGATCTGGCCGAGGGTGTGGCTCTGGAGGGCGAGCTTGGCAGCCGTCAGCGGCGTGCGCAGCTCGTGGGCCACCATGCGCAGCAGGCGTTCCTGCACCCCAAGGCGCTCGATCAGGGTTTCGTTTTCCTGGCGCAGCACCAGCAGCTGGTCTTCGAGCTGCAGCTCGCGCTTGGTGCGGCTGCCATCAATTTCAGCGGGCCGCAGGCTCATGCCCAGGCTCGTAACCACCTCCATCTGCTGCCAGCGCGGCAGCCAGCTGCGCAGCTTCTGGGTGATCGCATTGCCGGCGATCACCTGCTTGGGCAGGGGGTCGAGCTTCACCAGGGCTGGGGTGGCCACCAGCCGGTGCAGCTCCAGTAGCTGGGGTTGGTGGGCCGGATCGGCGATCTCCAGGCTCACCTTGAAGGCGCACTCCTCGCTTTTGAGGAACTGGATCAGGTTGCGCAGGTCCTGGCTGGCCAGGTGGTAGCTGGTGGCGACCAGCAGCAGCTTCAGTTCGGGGCGTTCGGTCGCTCCGTCGTTGGCGACCTGGGCGGCCGTGGTGGGGTGTTCGGCGCTCACGCAGCTAACCCTATGGGGATTTGGCCACACCAGCTCAATTTCGCTATGACTAAAGCAATCAATGCCGTGCGCCCTAGGGCCGGGGTGTCATGAGCATGTCTCCAAACTCCAGTCCAGTGGCGCCGCGCCCCAGGATTCAGCTCGACAGCAATTTGCGGCGCTGGTTTGCCCGCAATCTTGGCCTGTGGCGCTCGCGCAGGCTCTACTTCTTTGAGGATGGCGAGTCGCTGCGGGTCGACATGATGCTGCGGGTGGAAATATTCAGCGAGCCGGTGGAGGGTGATGCTGCCTATCGCTTCACCTGGTGGCCCGAGCAGGAATTCGAATTCTTCGACAAAAAGCCCCGCTACGTGCCCACTGGCACCATGGAGGCCAATTTATGCGGCCACCAGCTCAGCCGCAGCTGTGGCTACTTGAGCGGCACTCCCACCAAAAGCCAGATCCGCCAGGTGGATGAGCATGAGCTGATTTTTGAATCCAGCTACCAGGAGTGGCACATTCTTGAGCACATTCGCCTGGTCGACCAGGACCGCTACCGCTCCCGTTCGATCTACTCCTGGAAGAACGGCGCCCTGGATGTGGCCGAAACCCACCACGAGATCCGGGTTGAAGAAGCGGGGGCGCCCATCCCGCCTGACGCCCCGTCCTGATGCAGCAGCATGCAGTCATTAAATTTTCTTTTCCGGTGTTCCTGATGCCCCGTAGTTTTCTGGCTCCCCTGCTGGTGCTTCCCCTGCTGCTGGTGCCCGCAGCGGCCCTGGCCGCTCCAGCCACTGAGGCGGAAATGAACCTGTACACCCGTATTGCAGCCGTAAACGTATGCATTGCCAGGGGGGCAGGGGTTCCCTTCGATAAAGCGGTGGGCATTGCTGGCGAAACCGTCGCCCAGCTGATTCAGGGCCAGCACGATGGTGTAATCAGCCAGGTGGGAGCTAAGCCGCTCAGCATCGACGACCTGCGCAAGGGATCGATCAACTCGGCTGTCCTCGGTGCCGCTGAGATCTGCCCCAAGGAGGTGCCTGCAGATGTGATGGCCAAGGTGCAAGACGCCATCAAGCAGTCGCCAGATGCCAAGCCAGCAGTGAAGCCCGCCACCCCTAAGGCCGTTACTCCTAAGGCCGTTACTCCCAAGCCCGCTACCCCCAAGTAATTCCCATGCCGCTCGTGCGCCTCGCCGATTACCGTCCGGCGCCGTATCTGCTTGAGCGCACCGATCTAACGGTGCAGCTCCACTCCGGCCACACCGAGGTGCTGGCCCGGCTGGCCTTCTTGCCCAATCCGCTGGCCCAGCCGGGACCGTTGGTGCTCCAGGGCGTCGACTTGGAGCTGCTGGAATTGCGTCTCGATGGCGAGCTCCTGCCGGCTGAGGCCTTTGAGCTCAGCGACGACCAGCTGGTGATCACCCAGCCTCCCGCTGGGGTTTTTCAGCTGCAGAGCCGGGTGCGCATCCACCCGGAAACCAACAGCACCCTTGAAGGCCTCTACGCCAGTGGCGGGCTGTTCACGACCCAGTGCGAAGCCGAGGGATTTCGGCGTATCACCTTTCACCCCGACCGCCCCGATCTGCTCAGTCGCTTTCAGGTGCGGATCGAAGCCGATCGGGCCAGCTGTCCGGTGCTGCTCTCCAACGGCAACTGCCTAGACAGCGGCGACCTCGACGACGGCCGCCACTTCGCTGTTTGGGACGACCCTTTCCCCAAACCCTCCTATTTATTTGCCCTGGTGGCGGGCCAGCTTGAAGAGGTGAAAGACAGCTTCACCACCGCCAGCGGCCGTGCCGTGGCCCTGCGCATCCACGTGGAACCAGGCGATGCGCCTTACACCGCCCACGCCATGGCGTCGCTGAAACGCTCGATGGCCTGGGATGAGCAGCGCTACGGCCTCGAATACGACCTCGATGAGTTCAACATCGTGGCGGTGCGCCACTTCAATATGGGCGCGATGGAGAATAAAAGCCTCAATATCTTTAATTCCAAGCTGGTGCTAGCCGACGCCGAAACCGCTACCGATGGCGAGCTTGAGCGGATCGAGAGCGTGATTGCCCACGAGTATTTCCACAACTGGACAGGCAATCGCATCACCTGTCGCGACTGGTTCCAGCTGTCGCTCAAAGAAGGGCTAACCGTGTTTCGCGACCAGAGCTTCACGGAAGATATGCACGGTGCGGCATTGAATCGCATCGAAAATGTTTCGATGTTGCGTAATAGCCAGTTTCGTGAAGATGCCGGCCCCACTGCCCATCCCGTGCAGCCTGATGCTTATCAGGCGATCGACAACTTCTACACCACCACGATCTATGAAAAGGGATCGGAACTTATTCGTATGTTGCATACCCTGCTGGGTGAGGAGGCGTTCATGCGGGGGATGGCGCTCTACGTGAGCCGCCACGACGGCACCGCCGCTACCTGCGAAGACTTCGTGCAGGCGATGCAGGATGCCGCGCCCGTGCCGCCGCCCTTTGATTTCGCCCAATTTCGCCGTTGGTATCACCAGGCCGGCACGCCGCGGCTGCACATCCAGCGCCACTGGGATGGCGAAGCGGGCGTGCTGGAGCTGCAGGTGCAACAACACACCCCAGCCACACCCGGCCAGAGCGAAAAGCAGCCGCTGGTGATTCCCCTCGCCCTGGGGTTCCTGGGTCAGGGCGGCGAATCCCTGCCCGTGCGGCTTGAGGGGGAACCAGCCCCAGCCCGACTAGCCGGCGATGGCACCCGCCTGCTGGTGATCGACCAGCCCCAGCAAACCTTGCGTTTGGTGGGGTTGCCCCAGCAGCACCATCCACCGGCCCTTTCCCTGCTGCGCCATTTTTCAGCGCCGGTGATCCTGGAAATGGGCCGGCCCACCGCCGAGCTGGTGCACCTGCTGGCTGCCGATAGCGATCCTTTTGCCCGCTGGGATGCGGGCCAGGTGCTGCTGCGCCAAGCCGTGCTGGCCCGCGCCGCAGGCAGCGCCGATGGCCTGCTGGAAGAGGAGCTGATCGATGCCTTCGGCCGGATCCTGGCCGATCCCTCCCTATCTGAGGCCAGCCGCAGCGTGTTGCTGGCCTTGCCAGGTTTGCCCGAGCTCGAAGATGCCGCCGTTGCCATTGGCGCTGAGCCCGATCCACCGGCCCTATTTGCGGCGCTGCTTGCCCTGCAGCAGCGTTTTGGTGCGGCCTTGGCCGTGCCCCTGACCGCTGCTCTGGAGCGCTGCACGCCCCAGTGGAGCCTGGCCTGGCCCGCTGGTAATGGCGATCGCCTGCTTACGGGCACCGTGTGGAGCTGGCGGGTGGCCGCCGGTGATGCGCAGGTTGCGGAGGCTGCAGCGGCGGCGGTGCAAGGCCCCTCGATGACCCTGGCTCGCGCTGGCCTCAGGGCCCTGCAGTGCCATCCGATCGCTGAGCGCCAGCAGGCGGTGGAGGCTTTTTACCAACGCTGGCAGCACAAGCCGGTGATCCTTGATGCCTGGTTTGCCCTTGAAGCTTCTGCGCCCTTTGCCGATGGCCTGGAGCGGGTGGCTCGCCTGCTGGAACACCCCCGCTTTGATCCCGCCGCGCCCAATTCGGTGCGGGCCGTGCTCGGGGGGCTCGCCGGTAATACGGCGGTGTTCCATGCGGCCGATGGCTCCGGCTATCGCTTCATGGCAGCTCGCATCGCCGATCTCGACCAGCGCAACCCGATCACGGCCTCTCGACTGGCCAAGGTGTTTAGCCGCTGGCAGAGCTACGGACCAGCCCGTTCAGCCGCGATGCGCGCAGCCCTCGAGCAGCTCGCTGCAGCACCGCTTTCGCCCAATACCGGCGAGGTGGTGAGCCAGTGCCTCGGCGCTGATTAATCAGCGCCGGTAGCTCTGGTGTAGCTGGCGGAAGGCAGCTTGGCGGTAGGCAGCCCCCTCAGGCCCGGCGTGCAAACCCCAAAGTCCCTCCCAGTAGAAATAGATCACGCCATGGCCCCGCTGCAGCGACAGCTGGGCTTTCTGGCCCAGGGTCGCCATGGTGGGGGTGCGGCCACCAAAGCCCGCCAGGATGCCGATCTCCACAGGCATGCCCCAGCTGCGCGCCTTCACCAGAGCCGGTTGGTTGAGGTCCTTTTCGAAGCCCTTCACCGAGTGGGCGTAGTTCTGCACTACAAGGTCGTCGATCAGCTCGCCTAAGGACCAAAGCTCCCAGTCCTGCAGCCAGTGGTTGTAAGCAAAGCGGAAGGGGCCTGGCGAGAGGCTGATCACCGTGCCAGAGGGCTTGAGCTGGCCCCGCAGCTCCCGCAGCAGGGCGGTGAGCTGCTGACGCCGCCAGCGCATCCAGGCCCGATCCGTGTGGTCGTCTGGCGGCTCCCGGCCCGTGGCCGCCCGGAATAATTCGCGACTGGTGGGGTCGTAGCCGAGCTCCACGGGCCAGGCAAAGTGGTCGTCGAGCTGGATGCCATCGACGCTGCAGCGCTGCACTATCTCGCCGATCAGGCCAAGAAAGCGCTGCCGCACCCCCGGGTGGGCCGGGTTGAGCCACACCATTGGCTTGCCGTGCATGACCATCTCACTGCTGCCATCACGGCGCTGCAGCACCCAGTCGGGGTTTTGGCGCACCACGGCTGCGTCGGCCGGCTCCATCAGGCCGTACTCAAACCAGGGGATCACCTGCAGGCCGCGGCGATGGGCGGCCTTGGTGAAGCGGCAGATCGGATCGAGGTTGGGATTGGCTTTCGCTAGGGCCGGCTCCATCGGCGCATGGAGGGAGCGGTGGAAGGTGGTTCCCCTGCTCCACACGTTGGGATAGAGGGTGTTGAAGCCCGCTTCTGCCAGTTCCTGCACCGCCCGATCGATGCGGGCGGGGTCGTAATAGAGCGGGCTGGGGCTATTGGTGAGCCACACGCCGATACGCCGGGGTGGAGCTGGCTGCGCTTGGGCCAGCAGCGGAGCGGTGGCAGCCCAAGGCAGGGTGAGCAAAATGCTCGCCGCAGCAGGCAAAAAGGCTTTTAAGCGGGCAAAACGACGCAACTTCAGCGGATATGCCCTCAGCGGAACTGGTTTCAGCGGAACATCGAGCTCACCGAGCTCTCCTCGTGGATGCGCCAGATCGCTTCGCCGAGCATCTTGGCCACCGAGAGCACCTGAAGCTGGGGGAAGCGGTCGTCATCGCGGCGGGGAATGCTGTTGGTGACAAGCACCTCCTCGAATAACCCAGGCTCCGACATCCGCTCGATTGCCGGCGGGGAAAACACCGCGTGGCTGGCGCAGGCCAGCACCCGGGTTGCCCCCCGCTGCCGCAGCAGCCGGGCACCGGCACAGATCGTGCCGCCGGTGTCGATCATGTCGTCGATCAGGATTGCGGTCTTGCCCACCACATCGCCAATCACGGTGAGGCTTTCGGCCACGTTGTGACCGGAGCGACGCTTGTCGATGATCGCTAGGGGTGCGTCATTCATCTGCTTGGCGAAGGCCCGGGCCCGCGCCACACCTCCCACGTCCGGGGACACCACCACCACTTCACCAAGGTCGCGGGTGCGCAGATAGTCGACCAGCACCGGCGAGCCATAGATGTGGTCGCAGGGGATGTCGAAATAGCCCTGGATCTGGGCGGAGTGCAGGTCCATTGCCAGCACCCGATCCACCCCTGATTTAGCCAGCAGGTTGGCAACGAGTTTGGCGGTGATCGATTCCCGTCCGGCGGTCTTGCGGTCGGCGCGGGCGTATCCGTAATAAGGGATCACCGCGGTGATCTGCCGGGCCGAGGCCCGCTTGCAGGCATCCACCATGATCAGCAGCTCCATCAGGTGATCGTTCACCGGGGCGCAGGTGGGCTGGATCAGGAAGACATCGCAGCCGCGGATCGACTCCTGAATCTGGATGTAAAGCTCGCCGTCTGCGAAGCGTTTGATCACCCGCGGCCCATCTGGCACGCCCAGATAGGTGCCAATTTCCTGAGCCAGGGCTTGGTTGGAGGTGCCACTGAACAGCCGCAGACGCCGGGTGTCGTGATTCGGCTGGCTCGCGCTGCCCTGGGGTGCCACGCGATCAGCGGTCAGAAAACTGGTCACGGCGGGCGCTAACGCGTCGGCTGAAACCTGATGGTAGAAGCGAGCCCGCCCACCTAGTACAAAAATCCATGACTCTTTCCCTGCCTGGTCGGCAACGCCCGTTGGTGCTGGTGGGAGCTGGTGCAGCGGCTGCGGTGGCGGCGCTGCAAGCAGAAGCGGGGCCATCGCTGGCCTTGGCCCTGGGCCTGCCCTGGGGCAAACCGCTCGCAATTGAGCAGCCGCCCCAATCGCTGGCCTCCTTGGCTGAGCAGGGACCAGGCCTGGTGCCCTTGCCGCTTGATCCCGGCCTGGTGTTGCAGGGATTCGGCCACTGGGCCGAGGCCCTAGGGGCCTGGCGCCAGCCGGTGCTGCTGCTGCTGGCGGCCGAGCAGCTGCAGACGGGCCTGCCGGCGGCGATGGCTGCCCTGCTGACCCAGTGGCAAGTGCCCTTGGCCGGGCTGGTGCAGGCCGGTGGCCCCTGGCAGCCAGACCTGCGCCGCGGCGATGGCCTGCCCTGGTTGGGAACCCTGGAGGAGCCTTTTGACCTGGCCCCTGCTTTGGCCCTGCGCTTGGAGCTATTGCTCAGCCGTTGAGCTAGCCGCTACCGGCCAGAGGGGCTCAGGGGCGCTGCTGCTGATCTCGCGCAGGCTCAGTTTTCCCCCTCGGCTGCTGTTGGGTTCGGGTGCCGGTTCGGGTGCCGGGGCAAGGGGCAGGCTGGTGAATTGCACGCTCTCGGCCTGATCTAGGCCAGCCGCCAGCAGGCTCAGGGTTTCTGGCTGGCTCAAGTTGGTGACAACCCCCTGGTTGTTGAGTGATTTGAGCAAATTGGCAAGTTGGCCCAGCTGCTCCGGCAGGGCCAGCTCCCGCAGCAGGCTGCGAACCACCAGCTGCTGGTTGTCCTGGCGACTCTCCTCAGGCCGGTCTGGATCGCGGTAGCGCACCAGTTGCTCCACCTGGTTGCCCTTGAGCCGTTGCAGTCCGCCCTGAAGGTTGATGCTGAAGCGCTGGCTCTTGTCGTTGTAGCGAAGAGCCAGGGTGGGATTGGCGGCGATGCTGCCCAGGCCATCCACCAGGCTGCGCAGGTTGGAGCGGCCCAGCACCAAAAAGCGCGCTGGCTGGCCCGAGTCGAGGCCCACCAGGTTGCTCACCGCATCAGCGGTGAGGGCTACGCCGCCGATGCGATACAGGCTGCCGAGACTCTGGGGGCGTTTCTGGCCCGGCAGTTGCACGGCCAGGTTGGGCGGCAGGCTGAGCACCTGCAGGGGCCCCTGGGGATTAACCCGCACCAGCAGCAGGGCATCGGCGTTGGCTGCCCCCCGGGGAGCGGCCTTGTTGAGCGGATCGCCGGGACGCTCGCTGTCCAGGCCGATCACCAGCATGGTGATGCTGCGGCTGGGGGGCTTGGCTAAGTCGGCAGGCGTCAGCTGCTGCAGCGGTTCTGTGGCACGGTCGCCTATGGGCCAGAGCACACCGATCAGACCAGCGCCCATGGCCATGCCCACGGCTAACGCACCCAGCCGCAACAGGGTGGGTCCCCGGCGGGGCTGGCTTGGGGCGGAACGTCGGGCCATGGGGGCTTGTCGGCAAACCACTTTGGCCCAAGCCTCTACGCCTTGCACCCGATAGGTTGTGGCGGCGCAGATGCGATGGGGAAATCCGCTGATGGCTGCAACTGCTCCCCATGAGCGCGCCCGGCCCCTGGCCAAGGGCAGCGTCTATCCCGCCAAAGATTTATGCAGCCAGTGCGGTCTGTGTGACAGCCGCTGGGTTGCTTACGTGAAAAACAGCTGCGCCTTTCTGGAGCAGCGCTTTGAGGCTATGGAGGCTGCGGCCCATGGCCGTAGCCGCGACCTCGACAACGAGGAGGAGCTTTATTTCGGGGTGCAGCAGCGCATGCTCACCGCCCGGCTCCAGCAACCGATCGAAGGGGCCCAGTGGACGGGGATCGTCAGCCGCATCGGTGTGCGGGCCCTGGAAACTGGCCTTGTCGACGCGGTGCTTTGCGTTGGCCAAAGCGAGGAGGATCGCTTCACGCCCGTGCCCCGCCTCGCCCGCACCCCGGAGGAGGTGCTCAGTGCCCGGGTGAATAAGCCCACCCTGTCCCCAAATCTGGAGGTGCTGGAGCAGCTGCCCGGCAGCGGCATCCGCAAGCTGCTGGCGATCGGTGTGGGCTGCCAGATCCAGGCCCTGCGGGCGGTGCAACCCACCCTGCCCCTCGACGAGCTCTACGTGCTGGGCTTGCCCTGCGTTGACAACGTCAGTCGAGCGGGCCTGCAGACCTTCCTCGACAGCACCGTCAGCTCGCCAGAGACGGTGGTGCACTACGAGTTCATGCAGGACTTCCGCATCCACTTCCGCCACAGCGACGGCCGCGAGGAAACGGTGCCTTTCTTTGGTTTGGATACACCCAAGCTCAAGGATGTATTTGCTCCCAGTTGTTTGAGTTGTTTCGACTACACCAACGCCGGCGCCGATCTGGTGGTGGGCTACATGGGCGCGACCTTCGGCCGCCAATGGCTCACGGTGCGCAACCCCAGGGGCCAGTTGTTGCTGGATCTGGTGGAGGAGGAGCTCGACGTGGCACCAGTTACCTCCAGTGGTGAGCGTTTTGCGGCGGTGCAGCAGGGCATCGAGGCCTACGACAAGGCCCTGAAGCTGCCCATGTGGTTGGCCAACCTGATCGGTTTGGTGGTGCAGCGTCTCGGGCCGAAGGGCCTGGAATATGGCCGCTTTTCGATCGACTCCCACTTCACCCGCAACGCCCTCTGGTTGCGGCGTAACCACCCAGAAAAGCTCGAAGCCCACATTCCGGCGTTTGCCAAGGCCATCATTAGCCGATATCGGCTGCCGGCCTCGTGAATCAGGCCCACCGCCATGCCGGGGTGCTGCTGCACCCCACCTCCCTGCCCGGTAAGGGTGGTTGCGGCAGCTTTGGCCAGGCTGCTCACGATTGGCTTGACCTCCTCGGTCGCCATCGCATTGGCGTTTGGCAACTGCTGCCCCTTGCTCCCCCCGACGGCACCGGTTCGCCCTACAGCTCCCCTAGCGGCTCGGCCCTCAACCCCTGGCTGCTGGATGGCGAGCGGTTGCGGCAGGAGGGCTTTTTGCAGCCAGAGGACCTGGAGGCCCTACCTGGAGCTGCGCTGACGGCCGGGCCGATGGATTTGTCTGTGGTTGCGGTCCGTAGTACGGCTTTGGGAGAGGCTTTGGTCCGCCGCTGGGGCGCCCAGCCCGCGGAGCAGCAACGGGCTTTTGCCCGCTGGCGGCGCAGCCAACGGCGCTGGCTGCCAGACCACGCCCTATTCATGGTGATTCGCCGGCTCCAGGGCGGCCAGCCCTGGTGGCAGTGGCCGGCGCCCCTGGCCCAGCGTCAGCGCCGCGCCCTGGCGCGAATTGCCGCCGATCATGCCGACTGGCTGCTGCAGGAGCAGTTGCTGCAATGGCAGCTGCAGCGCCAGTGGCAGCAGCTGCGCCGCCAGGCCAGCCAGGCCGGCGTGCAGTTGCTGGGCGACCTGCCGTTTTATGTGGCCCACGACAGCGCCGACGTCTGGGCCCACCGCTCCTTGTTTTCCCTGCGCCCCGATGGCTCGCTCACGGCCCAGAGCGGCGTGCCACCGGACTACTTTTCGGCCACCGGCCAGCTCTGGGGCACTCCTGTTTACCGCTGGCCCAGGCACCTGCTCAGTGGCTTCAGCTGGTGGCTGGCCCGCCTGCAGCGCCAATTTGAATTGTTCGACCAGCTGCGGCTCGATCACTTCCGAGCCCTGCAGGCCTTCTGGAGCGTGCCGGGTGATGCCCCCACCGCCGAGAATGGCCGCTGGCGCTGGTTTCCAGGCTGGCCGCTGCTGGCCTTGCTCTGGCTGCGCCGCGGCAGGCACCTGCCCCTAATTGCTGAGGATCTTGGTGTGATCACCCCGGCGGTGGAGGCCCTGCGAGATGGTTTCGACTTGCCAGGCATGAAAATCCTGCAGTTCGCCTTTGATGGCGACCCCAACAACCCCTACTTACCAGCCAACATCCGCGGTCGCCGCTGGGTGGTGTACACCGGCACCCACGACAACGCCACCAGCGTTGGCTGGTGGCAGAGCCTCGGTGACGACGCCCGTCAGCGGGTGGCCGAGGCGGTGGGTGCACCGATCACGGCGCCGGCCTGGCAGTTGCTGGAGCTGGCCCTGGCGAGCTCTGCCGACCTAGCCGTGGCCCCCTTGCAGGATCTGCTGGAGCTCGATGACCGGGCCCGCTTCAATACTCCAGGCACCAGTTCGGGCAACTGGACTTGGCGCCTACAGCAGCCGGTGGCCAGTCTGGACGGGGCCCTGCAGGGCTATGGCGCCATGGCGGCGCGCTATGGCCGGGCGGCCTCTGCTGGTGAGCTGAACTGACCGGGCTGGCCCTTGACTGGCTGCAGGGGCGAGCCGTTCCAGCTCACTTGATCGCCGGCGCTGGGTGGAGGGTTGAGGCTGAGGCGGAAGCCGCCACTGAGGGGCAGGCTGAGGCTGCCGCTGCTGTTACGCAGGTTGGTGCGAACTCCGCTGGCGCTCTCCAGCGTCAGCTGGCTGGGCTGGCTTAATTGCAGCTCCAGCACTCCGGCCGCTGGAATTTGGCTTGGCTTTGCCCGCCGCAGTTGCCCAACCCCCTGGCCCCTGGCGGCCAGCTCCAGGGGGCGCAGTTCGGGATATAGCTGCAGCAGGGCTTGATCAGGCCGCGGCGGTTTGGCCTGGTCCCTGGCAGGTAGCGGCGAAATCGGCCGTAGCGCCAGCAGCCCTCGTGCTGCCAGTTGCTGCTGCTGCAGGTTCACCGCGTAGATCAGGCCCAGGGTCAGTAGGCCGTAGAGCAGCGTGCCCTGCCAGGTGGTGAATACATCGATTGAGCCCGGCGTGAAACGACGTAGCAGGGGCTCTCGCCTTTGGCCCTGAAAACGGAGCTGCTCGCTGCTTGGCAGCACCGTTTCTAAGCTGCCCGCTGGCAGCTCTAGGTGCCGCTCGATCAGCGGCACCATGGTGCGCAGGTAGGTGGCTTCCGGTAGGCGGTCGCGCCAGCCTCGCTCTAGGGCCTCCAGCACTGCTGCGCTGATACGTGTTTGCAGGGCGAGATCCCGCAGGCTTAGGCCCCGTTCCTCGCGCCGCAGCCGCAGCCGCTGGCCTGCTGCCAGCAACGGATCAGCTGGAGCCTCGGCAGGCCCACTTGGGGCCGCTGAATTACCACGGCGCCACCAGCGGCCGGGGCGGCCTCGCGGGCGCTTTGGTGGCTGCGGGGTAGAGGGGCTCAGGGTGGGGGTGTGGGATTAAGCAGTTGCCATTCTTGGCGATCGAGGCGCCGCCAGCGACCTTCGGGCAATGCGCCCAGCTGCAGGGGGCCGATTGCCAGCCGCTGCAGATCGAGCACGGGGTGGCCAAGGGCCTCGGCAGTGCGCCGGATCTGACGGTTGCGTCCCTCTCCCATCCGCAGTTCGATTTCGGTTGCCTGGGGGCGCCTTTGAATCAGCGCCAGCCCCACCGGTTGGCTGGCCTGGCCATCAAGGGGCACTCCGGCGGCCCAGCGCTCCAGCACCTGGTCATCCGGTTGGCCCTTCACCCACACCCGGTAAGTCTTGCGGTGGCCGTAGCGGGGATGGGTGAGCCGCAGGGTTACCTCCCCCTGGTTGCTGAGCAGCAGGGCGCCGCGGCTGTTGGCATCGAGCCGGCCCACCGGGTGGAGTCCGCTGCCGTGGCGCAGTTCGTCTGGCAGCAGGTCCAGCACGGTGGTTCGCCCCTCGGGGTCGTGGCAGCTGCAAACCACTCCCACCGGTTTGTTGAGCAGCAGCAGCAGGGGCTGGGGCCGGGCCGCCAGGGGCTCTCCCCGCACGGTGATGCGATCGCGCTCTGGGTCGGCCCGATCGCCCAGCTGGGCTACGGCACCATTCACCTGCACCAGGCCTTGGCCCAGCAGCTGTTCTGCCTGGCGCCGGGAGCAGAGCCCGGCGTTGGCTATCAGTTTTTGCAGCCGCTCAGAGGCCATGCCATCCATGTTCGCCCTTGAAAAGAATGGTAGGTTTACGAAACCAAAGAGTTTCGTAAACCGGCTCGCCATGTCCGCCCTGTCCGTTCTTGGCTCCAGCCCCAGTGCCGGCGCTGCCTCGGCCCAATCAGGCGGCGACCTAGTGCGCAGCTACCTGCGGGACATCGGCCGAGTGCCGCTGCTATCTCACGAGCAGGAGATCACCTTGGGCCGCCAGGTGCAGGAGCTGGTGGGTTTGGAGGAGCTTGAGCAGGAGCTGGAGGTGCAGCTGGGTAACAAGCCAAGCCAGGTGGAATTGGCCCAGGCCGCTGGTCTGAGCGCGCCCCTACTTAAGAAGCGCTTGCAGGCTGGCCGGCGTGCCAAGGAGCGGATGGTGGCTGCGAATTTGCGGCTGGTGGTGAGCGTGGCTAAGAAGTACACGCGTCGGAATATGGAGCTGCTGGACCTGATCCAGGAGGGCACGATCGGTTTGGTGCGCGGCGTTGAGAAGTTCGACCCAACCCGTGGGTACAAATTTTCAACTTATGCGTATTGGTGGATTCGCCAGGGGATCACGCGGGCAATCGCTGAGAAGAGCCGGACGATCCGGCTGCCAATCCACATCACCGAAACGCTGAACAAGCTGAAGAAGGGTCAGCGAGAACTAAGCCAGCTGCTGGGGCGCACGCCGACGGTGACGGAGCTTGCCGAAGCGGTGGAACTGCCGGAAGAGGAGGTGAAGGATCTGCTGTGCCGTGCGCGCCAACCGGTGAGCTTGGAGACGAAGGTGGGCGATGGGGATGACACCGAACTGCTTGACCTGCTGGCAGGAGATGCGGAGCTGCCGGAGGAGCGGGTGGATGGTGAGTGCCTGAAGGGCGACCTGCGTGCGCTGCTGGAGCAACTGCCGGAGCTGCAGGGGCGGGTGCTGAAGATGCGTTATGGGATTGAGGCTGGGGAGCCGCAAGAGAGCTCGGAGCCGATGAGCCTGAGCGCCATCGCTAAGCAATTGGGCATGAGCCGCGACAAAACTCGCAACCTGGAGCGCAAAGCCCTCGAAGGCGTACGGGCCCAATCACGCATGCTTGAGGGTTATCTGGTGGCTTGAGCTGACACAGCCGCTTGGCTTTGCCGCCTATTCGGCAGGTAACTTGATATATTTTTTAAGTAGTTAAATTAGAAAAACTGATCGAAGTTGTCGAAATCGACTGCACTGAAGGTGCCTGCTTCCACCTGAGCCATAAGCCGTTCCAGCTGCACCCACAGGGCGCCAGCTGTGGCAATCGACAACACAAAGGAAACCAGCAGGGCAACCCCGGCCGAGAAACCGAATACCTGCAGGCTGCCGCCAATAAACAGGGTGATGCCGATCACCACGCCGAAGTAAGGCAGGGTGACCGCAAAACTGCCAAGCGGTAGCAGGGGCAGGCGATCCTGTTTCCAGCCCTCCAGCTTGTTTTCTACCAATTTGGCGAAGGTGAGCCCGCAGAGCACGCCGATGGCCAGGCCCACACCAGCCACTAGGTAGGGGGGCTGGATGATCTGGGCATATTCCAGCAGGATGTCACTCGCATCTAAATCGCCGTACATCCAGCCGTCCGGCAGGGCGCTGCTGTCCATGGCGTCGAGGGGCAGGCTGGCCATCTGCTGAGACTGGTCTGGGTGGCCGAGACCCTAGGCCCTCAGGGTTCCCAGCGCTGGGAACCCAGGAAGGTGAGTTCGACGAAGCTGCTGCCGTTGTGGTCCTCGGGACCCAGTTGCACCCGGTAGCCACCAAGGTCTACATCGCGCATGGTCTCAAGCGCGGTCACAAAGCGTTGGCGGCTGGGTTCCGGCCCGGCTCGACGCAGGCCTTCCACTGTCATTTTTGCGGCAAGGAAGCCCTCCAGGCTGTTAAAGCCGAAGTGCGGTTTGGCCTGCTGGCGCCGCATCAATTCCTGGTATTCCCTCACCACTGGCACCCTTTCGTTCCAAGGGAAAGGCACCACCTGGGCGACGCCAATGCCACTGGCCTCATGGCTTTGCAGGGAGGCACGCAGGGCGCTGGTACCTACAAACGACACGTTCATCAGCTGGGCTGTGCTGCCGCGCCGCCGCATCTCGCGGCTTAAGGAGGCCGAGCTCGGGTAGGCAGCTACCACCAAAACTGCATTGGCATTGGCGTTTTGCACCATGCTGGCTGCCCTGCCGGTTTGGTTTGAGTTGCGCTCAACGCTGGCAGTAGCCACTGGTTTGAGGCCATGGCGTCTCAAGGCGTTGAGAGATCCCTTGAGGCCGTCTTGTCCAAAGGCATCGTTTTGATAGACAACCGCAACGCGATGGCGGCCGCTGCGCACTAAGTAGTCGACCATCCGGTCAATTTCCATGTGGTAACTGGTACGCAGGTTGAACACCATGGGGCGATGGGGCTGGCGTAGCAGTTGGGCGCCGGTGAGTGGAGCGATCAAAGGGATTTTCTGTTTCTCAACCAAGGGCAACACCGCCTTGACGGTGGGGGTGCCCACATAACCAAACAAAGCAAACACCTTGTCGCGCTCAACCAGCTGCTTGGTGTTGCGCAGGGTGAGAGGTGGGTCGTAGCGGTCGTCGAGGCTCAGCAGCTTCAGGCGCTTGCCATGGACGCCACCTTGGCGATTCACCTCTGAGAAATAGGCCAGAGCCCCTTGCCGGTATTCGCTGCCGAGCATGCCGGAGGGGCCGCTGAGGGCCGCCGACTGCCCCAGCACCAGTTCTGTTGATGCCAGGCCAGGCAGGGCCAGCGTCAGGGCCAGCGCCACTGCGGTGCCTACTCGCTCACAAGCGGCTTTCGGCTTTAACTTCAGCAAACTGCAGCAGTTGGGCATGGGTAAGCGCAGGCAAAGGCCTTGGAACGTGCTGGCGATGGTTGCCGTTGTTCTGGCGGCCATCCTGGCAATTTTGGGGATCGGGCGCATTGATGTGAGCCCGGTGCTAAGCCGCGATTCTTTGCGTCTCTCCTCCGCATCCCGCGCTCTCACCACCCTGCCCCTCGGCGAAAAGCCTGCCCTTGGTGTATGGAGCTCCATGCGGGGAGACCAGCTCAGCGCTGGCGAGGAACGGGTCGATCGGGCTGAGCTGGAGCGAGCCCCATACAAGGTGGAAGTGGGAGTGTATTCGACTAGCAATTATGAGCTAGATCTAACGGTGCCAAGCTATTCAAGTGGTGGCTATGTATGGCTGCGCTGGGAGGAGCCTATGCAGCGTTATGTGGAAACTCATGGCGGAGATATTTCCAGCTTGTTTATTGTTCTAAATACCTTGCTTTCTGATAAGGATTCAAGCCTTAGGCCGGTGGGCGAAATGCCGGTGCGACTTGCCGATGGCGGCTACTATCAATTATTCACGTATGTTGGTCGTTATTATGTAGATAAGGCTAGTTTTCGCCACTATCCTTTTATGAATATTAGCCTGCCACTTGTCATTGAGGCTAATGACGTGGATGGAGAGCTCGGTTATCAAAATCTCCGTTTAATTCCAGAGATTCGCAACAGCGGCATGGGTCTCTATGCACGCATTATTGGCTGGCTAAATACCGGCTGGTCAATTGCGGAATACCGACACCACTACGCTACAAATTTTGGCCTTGGTGGCGAAGAAAACGACTACAGCCAGATCCTCTTTGAAATTTCCTATGGCACCTCTTCGTGGTCATCTTTCTGGAGATTGTTGTTGCCACTCTCCGTGCTGATGGCCATGGTGTTGTTGGTATTTAAGGTGCGGCCTGATGAGCAGGATGCTCGTGCCAGTATCCCGGTCACTGTGCTTCTTACGCTGGTTTTTCTACAGCAAACCTATCGTGACAAGTTGCCTGATTTGCCCTTTCTTACCTTCCTTGATCAAGTATATGTCGTTGCTTACGTAGTCACGCTGGCAGCGTTTGTGTTGGTGCTATGGATTGGGCGTCGCTATGCCGTGATGGAATCGATTGAAGATCCAGCAGAGAAGCATGCACTATTAATGCATCTAAATCGCCTCGACGATATCTGGCCCCTAGTGGTAGTGCTGGTGGGTGGTGCTGCAATGACCTTCTGCTGGATGACGATCCCCCAAGTTGTTTGAGCTATCTATAAATTAGTTCTAATGTTTAAGCGGGTTGCAGTGTGAGCCTTGCCAGCATGCCACTCACCAACTTGCGGGGTGAAAAAGTACGTCCCATCAGTCCCATCAAGGCTCGCAAATCATCTGTGTGCAAGCGATCACCCTGGACCAAGGTAAGCAGCAGCCGTTGACGCAGGCTGCCGCCTTCTGGACCCAACAGCAGTTTCAGGCCAGCTCCAGCAACTGGAAGCAAATCGGGGCTGGTGGAATCGTTTTCCACAACCGCCAATAGATTCTCCAGTCGTTCAAGCTGCAGGCGGCCGTGTCGATCAAAGAGCACCTCAAGCAGTTTTTCGCGCATCTCACTGGTGTCTCCTGCCAGCAGGCGCCGGGCGACGTATGGATAGGCAACTCGGATGATCTTGAAGCTGGGATCAAGCCGCAGAGCCAAGCCCTCCTGGCTTACCACCGCCCGAATGATCAGGGCGAAGCGAGCCGGCACCCGAAAGGGATAGGCATACATCAGCTCCGAAAAGCGATCGGTGATGGCTTTGAAGTTGAAGGAGCCCACGTTGTCGCCTAAGGCGCCACCAAGCACCTCCTCAAGGGCAGGAATGATTGGCTCGAGGTCGGCCTTGGGGTTGAGGAAACCCAGGCTGACGAAATCATCGGCCAGGGCGCTGAAATCCCGATTGATCAGGTGAACAACGGCACCGGTGAGGGTGAGGCGATCGCTGTCGCTGATCGAATCCATCATGCCGAAATCCACATAGGCCACATGGCCTAGGGGGCCGGTTTTGCCGGAGAGCGCAAACAGGTTGCCGGGGTGGGGATCAGCGTGGAAATAGCCAAATTCGAGCAGTTGCTGCAGTCCGGCGATCACGCCAGTGCGGATCAGGGCCGAGGGATCCAGGTTGCGAGCTTCCAGCGCCTGGCGTTCCTGCAACTTGGTGCCATTGATCCACTGGGTAGTGAGCACCCGCTGGCTGGATAGCAGTCGCTCCACCCGCGGCACTGTCACCTCGGGCTGGCGGGCGAATAGATCGGCAAATCGTTCAGCGTTATTGGCCTCGAGCCGGTAATCAATCTCTTCAAACAATGTTGAGCCGAATTCATCGATGATGTCGCCGAGGCCAAAGCCCAGGTTGAGCGGCAACAGCGGCGCACTCAGCACAGCTAACAGGCGGATGATCACTAGATCCCGCCGCAAAATTGTGGGCAGATTGGGGCGTTGCACCTTGACTGCCACCCAGTGGCCATCAGCGAGCTGCGCTTTGTAGACCTGGCCCAGGCTGGCTGCTGCTACGGGGTAGTCGGGGAATACCTCAAACAGCTGGTCGGCCGGGGCGCCCAATTCCTGTTCAATGGTTGCTAGCGCAATCGCATGGGGATAGGCGGGCAGGTTGTCCTGCAGCTGGGTTAGCTGTTCGAGCCAGTCGCGCCGTACCAGATCGGGCCGGGTGGAAAGGGCTTGGCCCACCTTGATGAAGCAGGGGCCCAGGTCGGTGAGCGTAGTGAGAATGCGCTGGCCCAGCCGTTGCTGCACCTGGGCATTGCTGCTGTTGCCCTGCACCACCAACACCAGGGCCAGGCTGGACAGCTGCCAGATCACCACGATCAGCCGGGCGATCAGCACCCAGGGGCGCAACAGCAACCAGCGCAGGTCCCGGCCCGGGTCGTAACCCAGCTCCTTGGCAGCATCGGCGTTGGTCAAGGCACAGCAGTGGCTAGCTGGGCAGACTCTATGAACGCCACCCCTCTTGCCATGGGCCTGCCGCTGCATCTGCCGGCCCACGGCCGCGGTCGGGGTCTGTCTCCTGCCCTGAGGAGCCTGCTGCGCCAGCGGCCGGGCAGCTGGGACCTGCCGGAGCTGCCGGAGCAGGGTGGCCCCCTGATCGATACCGGTGCCGTCGCTGAGGCTCAGCGGCGTTGTGCCTCCCAGCTTGGTGCGGAGGCGGTCTGGTTTGGTGTTAACGGCGCCAGTGGCCTGCTGCAGGCGGCCCTGCTGGCCCTGGCTCCCCCTGGCAGCCGGGTGCTGCTGCCCCGCAACCTGCACCGCTCCTTGCTGCACGGCTGCGTGCTGGGCCAGCTGCGGCCCGTGCTGTTTGACCTGCCCTTCGATCCGGCCAGCGGCCTGTGGCTGCCACCGAGTCCAGCCCATCTCGAGGTGGTGCTCGCAGCAGCAGAGCAGGACGGTCCCCTGGCGGCCCTAGTGCTGGTATCGCCCAGCTACCAGGGCCAGCGCGCCGAGCTGCCGGCCCTAGTGGCATTGGCCCACGGCCGTGGGCTGCCCGTGCTTGTCGATCAAGCCCATGGCCGCGGGGTGGCCTTGGCTGCTGGGGCCGACCTAGTGGTGCTCTCGGGCCAGAAGGCTGGCGGCGGTTTGGCCCAGAGCGCAGCCCTGTTGCTGCAGGGCTGCAGGGCTGATCGCGATGCCGTGGCCCGGGCCCTGCTGTGGCTGCAGACCTCCAGCCCCAGCGCCCTGTTGCTGGCCTCCGCAGCAGCTGCTCTCGACGACCTCACCAGCTCGGCGGGCCGGCGCCGCTGGCAAGCGGCATGGCGCTGCGGCGAGCGCTTGCAGCGCCGCTGCCGTGCGCTGGGCTTGCCCCTGGTTGCCAATGACGACCCGCTGCGGTTGGTGCTGCACACCGCTGCCATGGGAATCAATGGGCTGGAGGCCGATGCCTGGTTGCTGCAGCGGGGTGTGATCGCCGAGTTGCCGGAACCGGGGGCGCTCACTTTTTGCTTGGGTATGGCGCCGCCCCCTGGGCTGGTGTGGCGCCTGCCCCACCAGCTGCTGCGCCTGCGGCGTGCCCTGGGGGGACCGCCCCTGCCACCCTTCAGCGCGCCACCGCTGCCGCTGGTAGCGGAGCCGGAGCTGCCCCTGGCCGAGGCCTGGCGCGCTCCAGCGGAAGTGGTGGCTTTGGCGGCGGCAGCTGGACGGATCGCCGCCGAACCCCTTTGTCCCTATCCGCCGGGTATACCCCTGCTGGTGCCCGGCGAGCGGATCGATCTGGCTAGGGCTACCTGGCTGCGGCAGCAGCAGCAGCTTTGGCCAGGCCAGATCGCTGATACGGTGAGGGTTGTGGCCGGATAGGGGGCCGATGGATTCCAGTGCCGCGGCCGATCTAGGCCAAGCTTCCCAGCAGCCGACCTACCAGTGGGATTTCGTCACCCCTGGGCTGCCGGATAGTGCCTTTGAAGACGCTCCGGGCTTCAGCCCCACCCCCATGGAGCTGAGGGTGATGCTGCTGGCCCATCTGCGCCCCCGCGCCGATTCCCTGGTGTGGGATGTGGGCGGCGGCACTGGTGCCCTGGCCCTGGAAATCGCCCGGCTGATGCCCAGGGGGGCAGTGCATACCCTCGAGCGCGACCCCGATGCCATCGAGTTGTTGGAGCAAAACCGACGCCGCTTTGGCATCACCAACCTGCACATCCACGCTGGCGCTGCGCCGGATGATCTGGACCAGCTGCCCGCCCACCCAGATCGGGTGCTGCTGGAGGTGGGACGGCCCTTGGGTGATGTGCTGCTGGCGGTATGGGAAGCGCTGGTGCCCCGCGGGCGCTTGGTGATCAGCACCGCCAGCCTGGAGGGCTTGGTGGATGCCACCGATACCCTTGGCCAGCTGGCGGCCTGCGATGTGCAGGTGGTGCAGGCCACCGTGCACCGCATGCAACGGCGCGGCAGCCAGGCCAAATTGGCTGCGGCCGAACCACTGTTTTTGATTGCTGCCGAGCGCTCAGCTAGCTCGGAGACCTCCTGATCGCCGCGTGTTGATACCTCCTACCCAGCCAGCTAAACCCCGCACCGCCACCTCCTTACCCCGGCTGTTGAGCGGCTGGCTGGCTGGGGGCTTTGGCTTCGTGGTGGTGATGCTTGGGGGCTGGTGGTTCACGGTGGCCGTGGGGGTGATCGTGCACTTGGGGCTGCTGGAGTTCTTCCGGATGGCCCAGTTCAAGGGGATCCGGCCCGCCACCAAAACCACCCTGGTGGCGGTGCAGCTGCTGCTGGTCACCACCCAGCTGGCCAGTGGCAGTGGCTTATTGGGTGGCGGTTGGTTTGCCGGTGATGTGGCCGCAGCTGTGCTGCCGGCCTCTGGGGCGGTGATCTGCGGCTGGCTGCTGTTGCAGCCGGTCACCGGCACCATCGCCGACATCGCGGCTTCAATTTTCGGGCTGTTTTACCTGGGTTTTCTGCCCAGCTACTGGATACGTCTGCGCGACCTGGCCGGAGACGCTCTGGCGCCCAACCTGGCCGGCCAGCCCTGGCCCGCCAGTGCCGGCCTCGCCCTCACCCTGCTGGCCTGCTTCTTGATAGTTGCCACCGACATCGGCTCCTACGTGATCGGCCGCCGGCTGGGGCGCCATCCGCTTTCGCCAATCTCCCCTGGCAAAACGGTGGAGGGGGCCCTGGGCGGGGTGGCCTGTGCGGTGGCGGTGGGTGCTTTCGGCGGCACCTTGATCGGCTGGAGCTGGGGCTGGCTGATCGGTGCGGTGCTCGGGGCGGTGGTGGCCCTGTTTGCCCTGGTGGGTGATCTCACCGAATCGATGATGAAGCGCGATGCAGGCCTAAAGGATTCCGGTGATGCCATTCCTGGGCATGGCGGGATCCTGGATCGAATCGACAGTTATTTGTTTGTGCCGGCGGTGGTTTACTCGCTGGTAACCCTGGTGTTGCCCCTCTTGCAGGGCTAGTGCAGGACTAAGGGCTCACCTGGGCCGTGCCAATCAGCTGCACCATGCCTGCCTCTATGCGGGCATCGCTGATGTGGATGCCGGGATCCATCGGCAGCCTGCTGCTGACCTCGCCGTCAACGGAGCGAATTTCGATGCTGCCCCTAGCTGCCAGCACGGTGGTGGCGAGCTCGACCAAGTCGGGAGCCCCAAGGGCTCGGGCGGCAAACACCAGGTTGTCGCGGCACATGCGCAGCTCCACCAGGGGCACGATGCCAAGCAGGGCCTCGCCCAGGCCATCGCCTAGGGCGCGCCACTGGGGGGCGCTGAGGGAGCGGGTGAGGCCGTCGGCGGTGAAACTCACCTGGCCCTGGATCTCGAAGGCCCGCTCCAGCTGCAGCGGTTGGCCCTTGAGCAGGTTGCCGCTGTGCACCTGGATGGGACCGCTGCTTAGCTCCACCAGCTCGAAGTGGAGGTCCCTGTAGATCACCCGGCGGGCCAGCAGTTGCACGCCGGCCAGACGACCGCGCAGTAACTGCAAGCCAGTTCCTTGCAGCTGGATATCGAGACTGCCGATGGACTGGCACTGCTGGCGCACCCAGAGCTGCAGGCCGCTGGCCAGCAGCTGCATCACCGGCCCGCCTGGTTTGTCGTCGCTGCTGCTCATTGCTGGGAAGGGGCGTCGAGCCAGGTGGCGGCGACGGTGGCGGTCTGATCGAGGTGCGGTAGGTGGCCGCAGGCATCCAGCTCAAGCACCCGCTCTCCTAACAGGGCCAGGGCCGCCCGCTTCTGGGGTGCCCGCAGGATGCGGTCATTGGCGCCCCACAGCACCTTGATTGGTTGGTGGGGCAGGGGGGCGCCGGCGCCGGCGAAGCCACCGGAGCGGGCAAAGCGCCGCAGGGCATCAGCCCAGCCAGGGCTTTGCAGGTGCAGCGAGGCGATCTCCAGTTCGGCAGCTCCCACGGCGGCGTCCGGATCGGCGAAGGCGGTGCGGCAAAGGCCCCGGCGCACCCCTGGTAGGGCCAGAAAGCGCACGCCTAGGCCATCGAGCAGGGGCGGCAGGGGCATGGGACGGCCAGTTAGGCCGGCTGGAGCCAGCAGCAATAGCCGATTCACCTGCTCGGGCAGGCGTCGGGCCAGCTCCACCGCCACCGAGCCACCCATCGAGGCACCGATCAGGCCGAGGGGGGCGGGATTGCGGCTGCCAATTTCCCGCGCCAAAACCTCCAGGTGGCGCAGCACGCCGCTGGGGCTGTAATCGCCGCCGCTGGGCCTTGGGCAGAAGCCAAAGCCGTACAGGTCGGGAATGAATAGCTGCACGCCGCTGGCCAGCAGGGGGGCCAGACGCCGGAATTCCAGGAAGGAACTATCAAAGCCATGCAGCAGCAACACCGGTGGCCCCTCGCCCAGCACGGCCACAGGCCAGGGCCCCTCACCGCCGAGTTCAGGCAGGGGCCACCACTGCACCTGCGCTGCCAGGGCCCTGCCCTGGGGATCCAGCAGGCTGCTGGCCGCTGCCGCCACCAGGGCTTGCTGGGCTGTGGGCTCGCTGTTCACGCGGGCTGGCGCTCGCTGCTGCAGGTGCTCACCAGGGCGGCCAGTAGGTCGTTGGGCCCTACGGCAAAGGGCAGGTGGTGCAGATCGGAATCGTCGCGGCAGGCAAAGGCGCAGGCCTGCTGCAGCTGGTGCAGACCTGCCTCAGCCAGGCCAAGCTCCTCCAGGCTCACCGGCAGGCCGAGCTTGCGGAACAGGGGCAGCAGCTGGCGCCGGGATTGGCCGGCCAGCTGGTTGCCGCCGAGCACCTCCTCCAGCCGCAGCTGCACCAGGATCCCGAAGCCCACTTTTTCGCCATGTAGGCGGCCATGGCTGGCCTCCAGTTGGGTGAGGCCGTTGTGAACGGCATGGGCGGCCACGGTGCGGCAGCGGGCTCCCCCAATACCGCCGATCAAGCCAGCGCTGAGGCCGCAGGCTTCAGCCACCCGCTCCCAGGCGGGGCCGTGGGGATCCTGGAGGGCAAATTCGGCTTCCAGCATGAGTTGGTCGCGCAGCACCCGGGCCATCTGAACCGCTTGCTGCACCAGGCCATCGCCGCTGGCGCCACTGCTCACCGACGACTCATACCACTTGGCCATGGCGTCGGCGATGCCGCTTGCCAAGGTGCGTGCTGGGGCTTGGCGGACCAGGTCGTGGTCAAAGATGAGCAGATCTGGGCAGCGGGCCAAGGCCACATCGCCCAGAAAGGCACCTTCAGCTGAATAGATGTTTGCCAGGGCAGTCCAGCCCGCGCAGGTGGCCGCACTGGTGGGCACGGTGATGCAAGGCAGGCTTAGCCGGTGGGCCAGCAGCTTGCCGGCATCGAGCACCTTGCCGCCACCAATGGCCACAACTGCATCGCAGCCTTGCTTTTGACAAATCGCGGCGACCGGTTGCAGGTCTTCTTCGCAGCAGTCGAACTGCAACTCGGCGCAGTGTGGCTCAAGCCCAGCCTGATGTAAGTCGGCAACCAGCTGCTGCCTCAGCCGGGCTGTTACGACGCTGCGACCCAGCACCAGGGGGCGCTGGCCCAGGGCAGCTAGCCGCGGGATGCCCTGGAGCCAAGCTCCAGGGCCCCTCAACACCTCTGCAGGTGCGATGGCGTGTTGGCTCAGGGAGTTGCTCATCCCGCTGCTGCTTTCATCCCCAAGTGATGGTACGGGCTAGGCCCGAATCCCCTCAAACTCCAGCCGCAGCCAATTCCGGCTCGGCCGGCAGGGCTGCCTGCTTGCGGATCACTACCTGCTTGTCTTCATTGACATCGACCAAGGCGGAGTCGCCATCGCCAATCCGTCCGGTGAGGAATTCCTCGGCCAGCGAATCTTCAAGCAGCCGCATCACAGCTCGGCGTAGGGGACGGGCGCCGTAGGAGGGGTTGTAGCCCTCCTCGACCAGCCGTTCCTTAAAGGCTTCCGTAACTGATAGGGCAATGCCCTTCTCCAACATCCGGCTGAACACCTCCTTGAGCATGATCTCGGCAATATCCTTGACCTCGTCGCGGTTGAGCTGACGGAAGACAATGATTTCGTCGAGGCGATTGAGGAATTCAGGGCGGAAGTATTGCTTCAGCTCCTCATTAACTAGCGAGCGAATGCGGTTGTAGTTGGTCTCATCTGCATCACCACCGCCAAACTCGAAGCCGAGGCCGCCGCCGCCCTTTTCAATCACCTTCGAACCAATGTTCGAGGTCATAATTATCAGGGTGTTCTTAAAGTCCACCGTGCGGCCCTTGGAATCGGTCAGGCGACCGTCTTCGAGCAGTTGCAGCAGCAGGTTGAACACATCGGGGTGTGCTTTTTCGATCTCGTCGAATAGCACCACGGTGTAGGGACGGCGGCGTACAGCCTCGGTGAGCTGGCCACCTTCATTGAAGCCCACATAGCCTGGAGGCGAGCCGATCAGCTTGCTGACCGTGTGGCGCTCCATGAATTCCGACATGTCAAGCCGGATCATGGCTTCTTCGCTGCCGAAAAAGTAAGCCGCCAGGGACTTGGTGAGCTCGGTTTTACCAACGCCGGTTGGGCCGGAGAAGATAAAGCTGGCAATCGGGCGGTTGGGATTTTTCAGCCCAACCCGGGCCCGGCGGATGGCACGGGACACGGCCTTAACGGCTTCGTCTTGGCCAATCAAGCGCTGGTGGAGGGTCTCCTCCATGTTCAGCAGCTTGGCTGTCTCGCTTTCGGTGAGCTTCTGAACAGGCACACCGGTCCAGGAGGCAACGATGTGGGCGATGTCTTCCTCCGTAACCATGGGCGTGCGGTCGCCATCGGCGGCACCCTCAAACACTGCTATGGGTGCACTGCTACCGGCCTCAGCAGTCACGGCCTCAGCTGCTGGCTCCTCATCTTTGCGGGTCTGCAGGATTGAACGAATCTGCTCGCGCAGCTCTACTTCCTTATCGCGCAACTCACCTGCCTTGGTGAAGTCTTGCTCCCGCACGGCCTGTTCTTTGTCTTTCTGGACAGCGCGCAGCTGCTTATCAGCTTCCTTAGCGGCAGGCGGCAACTTGGAATTCATCAGCCGCACCCGGCTGCCGGCTTCGTCTACCAGGTCGATTGCCTTGTCTGGTAGGAAGCGATCAGAGATGTAGCGGTCGCCTAGGGTGGCTGCCGCAATTAGGGCCTCATCGGCAATTATGAGGCGGTGGTGAGCTTCGTAGCGATCCTTCAGACCACGCAGAATTTCGATCGTGTCAATAACGGAAGGCTCGCCCACCATCACCGGCTGGAAGCGGCGCTCTAGGGCCGCGTCGCGCTCGATGTGTTTGCGGTACTCATCAAGGGTGGTGGCGCCGATGCATTGAAGTTCACCCCGGGCTAGGGCAGGCTTGAGAATGTTGGCGGCATCGATAGCACCTTCTGCCGCACCTGCGCCAATTAAGGTATGCACCTCATCGATCACGAGGATTACATTGCCGGCGCTGCGGATCTCCTCCATGATTTTTTTGAGGCGCTCCTCAAATTCACCCCGATATTTGGTGCCTGCCACCAGCAGGCCGATGTCCAAGGTGAGAACTCGTTTGTCTTCGAGGATGTCTGGAATATCACCAGAATTGATTCGCTGAGCCAAGCCTTCGGCGATGGCTGTTTTGCCTACGCCAGGCTCGCCAATTAGCACCGGATTATTCTTAGTACGACGACCCAGTATTTGGATTACACGCTCAATTTCGTTCTGACGACCCACCACCGGATCGAGCTTGCCGTCGGCGGCCTGCTGGGTGAGATTGCTGCCAAACTCGTCGAGGGTTGGTGTTTTGGTGGAGCCCTTGCCGCTGCCACCACCGGCGGCTACCTCGGCTGTTTCGCCCAGCATGCGGATCACCTGGGTGCGCACCTTGGCCAGATCAACGCCAAGATTTTCCAGGACCCGAGCAGCTACACCCTCACCCTCACGGATCAAGCCAAGCAGCAGGTGCTCGGTGCCGATGTAGTTGTGACCAAGCTGGCGAGCTTCTTCTAAGGAGAGTTCCAGAACTCGCTTGGCGCGAGGCGTGAAGGGGATCTCCACGGCAACGAAGCCTGAGCCTCTGCCGATGATTTTTTCAACCTCAACGCGGGCATCTTTGAGGTTCACCCCCATCGACTTGAGCACCTTGGCGGCAACGCCAGTTCCCTCACCGATCAGGCCAAGCAGGATCTGTTCGGTGCCCACAAAGTTGTGGCCAAGGCGGCGGGCCTCCTCTTGGGCCAGCATGATCACCTTGATGGCTTTCTCAGTAAACCGCTCGAACATTGGCCTAGGCCTGGTACAAGTGCTTCCAAGCTACCAGGGTTAACAGGTGTGGTGTGGTTTACGCCGCATCAAAGGCAGATCCCCTGCGGTAGCTGGCTCTAAGGCGTTTGAAGGCAACAATGCAAATTGCTGAATTGCCGGTCATTAGCAATAAGAAAAGCCGGTTATCCACACCACTGCTACGCATTATTCAGGTCAGATAACCGCAGCCATTGGATCAGGGCGTCTTCGCCATTGCGGTAGTAACCGCGACGCACTCCCGCATCACGGAAGCCCAGGCGGCGGTATAGGGCCACTGCTGCAGTGTTTGCCGGGGCTACTTCCAGGGTGGCGTGCAGGGCCCCCTGCTGCCCGGCCTCCAGCAGCAGGGCCTTCAGCACCTGCTGGCCGAAGCCCCGGCGCCGCTGCTCCGGATCCACCGCCACCACGGTGATGTGCAGTTCATCCACCACCAGCCATCCGCTAGCCATGGCCAGCAGCTGCTGCCCTTGCCAAAGTCCCACCCCGGGGCGCCGCTGCTCCGCCAGCTCGGTCTGCCACTGGGCGCGGTTCCAGAGGCCGCCGAGGCTGGCCTGGTCGAGGCCTAAGCAGGCCTCCAGGTGCTCAGGAGCCAGGGCCGCCTGGTGCAGCGCCGCCAGGGAGGTCCTTACATTCATGCTCACTAGACCCGCGCGGCCAAAGCCATGCTGACCTCCCATGAGCCCGCTGCGCTGCTGAATCCCTTTGAAAGCGATAGGGATCCCCATAGTCCTAATCGCAATCTCACCCCCCTCACCACTGCCCTCGATAGTGAGGGGCGCCTATTGGTGGGTGGCTGCCTGCTGAGCGACCTGGCCCGCGATTACGGCACACCTTTATATGTGCTCGATGAAGCCACCCTGCGGGGCACCTGCCGGGCCTACCGGGAAGCCCTCGCCCAGCACTACCCAGGGCCGTCCCTAGCCATCTACGCCTCCAAGGCCAATAGCTCCTTGGCCATAACTGCCCTGGTGGCATCCGAAGGCCTGGGGCTTGATGCGGTTTCTGCTGGCGAGTTGCTCACAGCCCTGCAGGGGGGCATGCCGGCGGAGCGCATCGTGCTGCACGGCAACAACAAGAGCCGCGAAGAGCTGGCCCTGGCAGCCGAGCAGGGCGTCACGGTGGTGGCTGACAACTGGCGCGATCTTGAGCTGCTGGCTGCCCTGGCCCCTGACTTGCAGCGACCTGTGCAGCTGATGCTGCGTTTTACGCCGGGCATTGAGTGCCACACCCATGAGTACATCCGCACCGGCCACCTCGACAGCAAGTTTGGCTTTGATCCCGACCAGCTCGAGGCGGTGCTGCAGCACCTGGTGACCTGTTCCTGGGCCCAGCTCACCGGGTTGCACGCCCATATCGGCTCCCAGATTTTCGAGCTCCAGCCCCACCGCGATCTGGCTGGCGTGATGGCCGACGCCCTGGCCTTGGCCCGCTCCCTGGGGCACCCGGTGGTTGATCTCAACGTGGGCGGTGGCCTGGGTATTCGCTACACCACCAGCGACGATCCGCCGAGCATCAGTGAGTGGGTGCGCACCGTGGCTGAGGCGGTGGTGGTGGCCTGTCAGGAGCGGGGGCTGGAGCTGCCCCGCCTGCTCTGTGAGCCGGGGCGTTCCCTGGTGGCCAGTGCCGGGGTCACCCTCTACGAGCTGGGCAGCCGCAAGGACATCCCCGGCCTCCGCACCTACCTCTCGGTGGACGGCGGCATGAGCGACAACCCCCGGCCGATCACTTACCAGTCCCAATACACGGCGGTATTGGCCGATCGCCCCACGGCCGAGGCCAGCGAAACCGTCACCGTGGCTGGTAAGCACTGCGAATCTGGCGACGTGCTGCTCAAGGATTTGGCCCTGCCGCCAGCTGGCAGCGGCGATGTGTTGGTGGTTTTTGCCACCGGCGCTTACAACGCCTCGATGAGCTCCAACTACAACCGCATCCCTCGGCCAGCGGCGGTGTTGGTCCACGACGGGTTCGCTGATTTGGTGCAGCGCCGCGAGCAGCCGGAAGACCTACTGCGCTACGACGTTTTGCCAACTCGGTTGCGATCGGTAAGGTGAGTTAATCGATTGGAGTGCGCGTGATCGGGCCGCAACTGGGTGAGTTGCTAAGGCTGATCGATTTGCGCTTGCTACTTGATCTGCTATTCGCCTTCGGCCTGGGTGTGCTTGTGCTGGGCCGGGTCACCGAGGCCCGCACCCTCTGGCTGCTGCGTGGCTATTTGTTGCTGGTGGCCCTGGCCTGGGTGGTGCAGCGCTACGCCAACCTGCCGCTCACCAGCAAGCTTGTTGATGCCCTGGTGCTGGCCTGCAGCCTCGCCCTGGCGATTCTCTGGCAGGGGGAGCTGCGCAGGCTGATGGAGCTGCTGGGCACCGGCCGCATCGGGGTTCTGTTTGGCAGCCGCAGCCAAGACCAACTGGGATCGGGATCGGTGGCGGTTCTAAGTGAGGCTGCCGGCCGCCTTTCCCAGGCCCGCCGCGGCGGCTTGATCGTGGTGGATCTGGGCAGCGACCTGCGTCCCGAAGACTTCTTGAATCCCGGCATTGGCCTCGACGCCAAGCTGTCGGTGGATTTGCTGCTCAACCTGTTCGCCGCTGACACGCCGCTGCACGACGGTGCCGTGCTGGTGAAGTCCAACCGCATCGTCGCCGCCGGTGTGATCCTGCCCCTATCCCGCCAGGGCATCAACCGCTATGGCACCCGCCATCTGGCGGCTCTGGGTCTGACCGAGCGCTTCGATCAGTGCCTGGCGATCGTTGTGTCGGAGGAAACCGGCACCCTGTCGCTGGCGAGTCAGGGCCGCCTCGAGCGGCCGATTACCAGCAGCCGTCTGCACGACCTGCTCAGCCAGGCCCTGGCCTTGCCTGTTGGGCGTAGCGTGGTGAAGGACACGCCGGAATCCCGCGGATGAGTCGCGCCCTGGCGACCACCACTGCGACTGCCCCCGAGGTAGTGACGCCTGGCCTTGATCCGGCGAGGTTGCCCAGCCATGTGGCCGTGATCATGGACGGCAATGGCCGCTGGGCAAAGCAGCGCAATCTTCCCCGGGTGATGGGCCACCGTGAAGGGGTTGAGGCCCTTAAGCGCACCTTGCGGCTCTGCAGCGACTGGGGCATCAGCGCCCTCACCGCCTACGCCTTTTCCACCGAAAACTGGAGCCGCCCTGGCGAGGAGGTGAGCTTTCTGATGGCCCTGTTTGAGCGGGTGCTGGCCCGCGAGCTTCAATCCCTGGAGCAGGAGCAGGTGCGGATTCGCTTTCTTGGCGATCTTGAGCCCCTGCCGGAGGGGCTGCAGCGCCTGATTGCCGATGCCACCGAGCGCACGGCAGCTAATACCGGCATTCACTTCAACGTTTGCACCAACTACGGCGGCCGAGCCGAGCTGGTGCGGGCTGCCCAGCGGCTGGCGCGGCGCTGCGTGGCTGGGGAACTAGATCCTGCCGCAATCGATGAGCAGCAGCTCGCCGCCGAGCTGCACACCGCTGGTGAGTGCGATCCGGATCTGCTGATCCGCACCAGTGGCGAGAGGCGCATCAGCAATTTCCTGCTTTGGCAGCTCGCCTACGCCGAAATCCACATCACCGATGTGCTCTGGCCCGATTTCAATCAGGCGGCCCTGCTCGATGCCCTGCTCGACTACCAAGGCCGCCAGCGCCGCTTTGGTGGTGTCGAACCCTGCTGAACTCGCCTTGATCACGCGTCACGACTGGTCCCGTTCCGAAATCCAGGCGCTGCTGGAGCAGCCCCTGATGGAGTTGCTTTGGCAGGCCCAGCAGGTGCACCGCTCCGCCAACCCCGGCTACCACGTGCAGCTGGCCTCCCTGCTCAGCGTCAAGACCGGCGGCTGCGAAGAGGACTGCGCCTACTGCCCCCAGTCGCTGCACAACAGCAGTGATGTGGCGGGCCGGCCGGAGCTGGAGGTGGAGCCGGTGCTGGAGCGGGCCCGGGCCGCCAAGCAAGCCGGGGCCCATCGTTTCTGCATGGGCTGGGCCTGGCGTGAGATCCGCGACGGTGCTCCCTTTGAGGCGATGCTGCAGATGGTGCGCGGTGTGCGCGAGCTGGGCCTGGAGGCCTGTGTAACCGCCGGCATGCTGAGCGACTCCCAGGCCGAGCGCCTAGCTGAAGCCGGCCTCACCGCCTACAACCACAACCTCGACACCAGCCCCGAGCACTACGACCGGATCATCACCACCCGCACTTACCAGGAGCGGCTGGAAACCCTGGCCCGGGTGCGCCGCTCCGGCATCACCCTCTGTTGTGGCGGCATCATCGGCATGGGCGAAACCGACGCCGATCGGGCCGGGCTGCTGCAGGTGCTTGCCAACTTGAATCCCCACCCGGAGAGCGTGCCGATCAATGCCCTGGTGGCGGTGGAGGGCACTCCCCTAGAAGACTTGCCGCCGGTCGACCCCCTGGAGCTGGTGCGGATGGTGGCCACGGCTCGGATCCTGATGCCCCAGGCGCGGGTGCGGCTCAGTGCAGGCCGCGAGCAGCTGGGTCGGGAAGCCCAGATTCTTTGCCTGCTGGCTGGTGCTGATTCGATTTTTTATGGCGACACCCTGCTAACCACCTCCAATCCTGCGGTGGAGGCCGACCGGGAGCTCCTGGCCGCCGCCGGCGTGCAGGTGGGCGGATGAGTGTGCTGGTGGCGGCGTTTTATCGCTTCGCCGCCCTTGAGGGCCTGCCAGAGCTGCAGCGCGAGCTGGGCGACCTGGCAGCAGCCGAGGGGGTAAGCGGCACGATCCTGCTGGCGCCTGAGGGGGTAAACGGCACGATTGCCGGAGCAGATGCTGGCGTTCAGGCGCTGCTGGCTCGGCTGCGGCAGGTGGCAGGCCTGGAGCGGTTGGAAGCCAAGTTCAGTCGCTCGGAGATTCAGGCTTTCCACCGGCTCAAAGTGCGGCTAAAGCGCGAGATCGTGACCATGGGTGAGCCCCAGGTGAGTCCCTATCTGGCCTCGGAGGTAGGCACCCACGTGCCCCCTGGGCAGTGGGATGCCCTGATCGCCGACCCCGACACCCTGGTGATCGATACCCGCAACGCCTACGAGGTGGCGATCGGCAGCTTTGAGGGTGCGATTGATCCGGGCACCGAAACTTTTCGCGAGTTTCCCCATTGGGTGGAGCGGGAGCTCAGGCCGCTGGTGGAGCAGCGCCAGCCCCGGGCGATTGCGATGTTCTGCACCGGTGGCATCCGCTGCGAGAAGGCCACGGCTTACCTGCAGCAGCAGGGTTTTGCCGGGGTGCACCACCTTGAGGGGGGAATCTTGCGCTACCTCGAGGAGATCCCCGAGCCGCTAAGCAGCTGGCGCGGCGAGTGTTTTGTGTTTGATAAGCGAGTAGCCGTCAACCACCAGCTCGAGCCCGGAGAGCACAGCGTTTGCCATGCCTGCGGCCTGCCGCTTTCGCCTGCCGATCGCAAGCTGGCCAGCTACGTGGCCGGGGTGAGCTGCCGCCACTGCCTCGAGCGCTTCAGCGACGCTGATCGTCAGCGTTTCGCCGAGCGTCAGCGCCAGATGGAGCGAGCCCGCCAGCGGGGTGAGCAGCACCTTGGTGGGCGCCCCGTTGGCTGATTACCAGCCAATTTTGTACAGCTTTCGCCGCTGCCCCTACGCGATCCGGGCGCGGCTGGCCTTCGCTGCCGCTGGCCTGCAACCTGGCCAGGACCTGGAGTTGCGCGAGGTGAGCCTCAAGGCCAAGCCCCCCGAGCTGCTGGAGGCCTCCGCCAAGGGCACGGTGCCGGTGTTGGTGCTGGGGGCTCAGGTGCTGGATGAAAGTCTGGCAATCATGCGCTGGGCCCTGGAGCGCCGCGACCCCCTCGGCTGGTTGGCGGGCTGGAGCCCAGCCCAGCTGGCCGATATGGAGGCACTGATTGCCACCAACGACGGCCCCTTTAAGCAGCACCTCGATCGCTTCAAATACCCCGATCGCTACCAAGGGGAGCCAGCCAGCACCAACCGGCTTGCTGGCCTCACGATCCTGCGCCGCTGGAATGAGCAACTAGGGGCCGGAGGCTGGCTGCTCGGCGATCGCCCTTCCCTGGCCGACTGGGCCCTGCTGCCCTTCGTGCGCCAGTTTCGCCTGGTGGATCCGGCGGGCTTTGACGCCGAGCCGCAGTTGGCGGCGCTCCAGGCCTGGCTGGGTCGGTTTTTGGCTTCTCCGGAGCTGGCGGCGGTGCAGGAGGTTCCCTGGGCGGCGCGAGCCCCTTGGCGCTCACCTGGCTTGCTTTATCACCTGGCGCTGCGGCCCGAGTGGCAGGCGGCCCGGGCCGATGGCGTGTATCGCCGCTCCACCCGTGGCTTGGCTTTGGAATCGGTGGGCTTCATCCACCTCAGCTCAGCGCACCAGGTGCCGGCCACCGCTAACCGCTTCTACGCCGATCTGCCCGCCGCTGAGGTGTTGTTGCTTACGGTCGATCCCCAGCGCCTGGCGGCTGCCGGTTTGGAGGTGCGCTTTGAGCCGGCCGCCTCGAACGCTGGCAACACTGGTGGGGAGCTGTTCCCCCATCTCTACGGCGCCTTGCCCCTGGGGGCCGTGCTGCGCGCTGAGCCCTGGCAGCGGCAGGCCATAGCGCAGGTGGGTGTGGGCGCTTGCGTCACTGGAGCACCTCCAGCTCAAGCAGCTGGGCCGCTTGGTTGAGGCGACGGTCGAAACAGGCGAAGGTCATGGGAAGGTCCAGTTGCTGGTGCAGGTTGTGGGCTGCAGCCAGTTGCACGCTGTCGTAGCCGCGTAGGGCAAATGCTTCTGCATAGATTCCGGCTTTTTCAACTAGCGGCTGGGTGACATCAGCGATCACAAAGTCAGGCCAAGCCCGCTCAAACATGGATCGAGCCTGGTCTAATCCAAGCTGATTAGCACCCTTGAAGCGAGTGCGCTGGGCAAAGGCAGCCATCGACTCAGCCCAGGTGATCCTGCAGACCGCGATTCCTTCTGAAGAAGAGCTTGCCTCGATCATGGTCTCGCTGCCCTGCTCGTCGATGAAGAGCTTGAGAAGGGCAGAGGTATCACAAAAAAGGATCACAGTCTCTAACCACGATCCTCGATCACGATGTCACTTATCAGTGGGCCGCCATCGTTCAGCTTTACGGGTGGTGGAATCACAGGATTCTTGCCATTCCAGCTGATCACGCCGGCATCAATCGCTTTCTGCAGCGGATTGGTTGAGGCTGAAGCAGCTGGGTTCAGAGCTGTGATGCGTGCGATGGGCTTGCGATGGGAGGTGACTTCCACTACCTCGCCAGATTGGGCACGGGCCAGCCATTCGGAGAGATGGGTCTTGAGATCCCGCACCGAAACCTGGCTTGCGACTACTTCTGACACGCTTGAAGCCACATATGCGACCACATTAGCCGCCTCCCGCTGCGATGGGGCGTTGGGCAACGGTTGAGACTGGCCCAGGCCGTGGCGGTTGTGGATGTCCAGCTCTTCCCCCGGGGCACCTACCTGCCCCAGCCCCAGCCTGGAGCAGCTGGAACAGGAAGCCCGCACGCGCGGCCTGTTGCTGCGCCTGCAGGTGGGCCGGCCAGCTGGGTTGGCCTGGAGCCTGCGGCTGGGAGTGGCGCGCAGGGATGGGAAGAGGCTGGTGCTGCTTGGTGAGATCAAAGGCTGGGCCCTGCCTGCGGCCGCTGGCCTGCGGCTCGACACGATGCGGGTGCAGGGCGAGGACACGGCCGCCGTAGGACCCTTGATCTGGGCGGCCACCTTTGCCTGGGCCCTGGAGGCAACCCCCTGCTGCCAGGCCACGATCCTGGCCATCCGCGACAGCGAGGCCCAGCACCGCCGCCTGGTGCGCTACTTCCGCCAGCTGGGCTTCAGCCCCCTGCGCGAGCTCGGTGCCGGCGTTGCCGATCTGGCCCCCCGGCTGATCTGGGGCGGGGGTGGTCTTTTGATGCGGGCCGATTGCACTGAGGTGTTGCGCCGCAGTGGACGGCGGCTGGGTCTGGACTGATCAACTTCCAAGCCGGCATCGGCTTGCAGCTGCTTCAAAACTGCAGCTGCAAGCCGATGCCGGCCGCCAGGATCGGCTCGGCGTTGCTGCCATCGGGGTTGAGGATCAGCTGCAGCACCGGCTGAAGACTGAGGTTGGCGTTCACCAGCCAGCTGTAGTTGAGTTCGAGCACGGTTTCACTGCTTTGGCCAGGCGAGAGGGTGGGGCTAAAGCGGCTGCTGCCGATCCCTAGGGCCAGCACGTCGAGGGGGCGGCCTGGCACTAGCCCCTGACTGAGCCAGCCCCCACCGAGAAATAGGGGTACGGGATTGGTGTCCCACTCGAAGCCAGCGTTTACGCCCAGCCAGAAGCGGTTGTCGAGCCCCAGTGGCAGCTGCGCCGCCATGGTGAGGGTGGCCATGGCGGCCCCATCCAGGTTGCCAGTGCTGCGGTTGTCGACGTAGCCGCTGGCGATCTGTAGGAGGGGCGGTGGCAGCTGGCGGTTGATTTGCTGGTCGCCGACGCGGATTGGCTTTTGCATCGCCGCCGCTCCCGGTAAGCGCTCATAGCTCCACTGGACTACCTGGAGGTGGCCGTTCAGGCGCTGCTGGTCGGGGTTGACGCCGAATAGGGAAGCCAGGCTGTATTCGGGATCCAGCAGAAAGGCGCCGTAGTGCCATTCGCCCCAGCGGCCGGCAGGCTCCGGTCGCCAACTCAGCTGCAGGCCAGGAGCGGTGTAGGGGTTGATTGGCAGCCCGTCAACACTGAGGTTGAGGGTGTCGTTGAGGGCTGAGTGCACGTAGGCATCAAGCACCGGTGCACTGACGAAACCGGGATTGAGCGAGAACACCCCGGCCTTGATGCCGATGCCTCCCTGGCCTGGCTGGCGCTCCACGCTGGCTTCGGTGAGCCAGAGGCCGGTGGGGTGGGCCGTGCTCTGCAGGGGGAAGGCGGCGCCGAGGCTCTTTGCGTAGTTGGCATCACCGCTGAACAGCATCAACTGCAGGTTGGTGCGCCAGTGGTCGGCTTCTTGCCACTGCTGCTGCTCCTTGGCCAGCCCGCTGCTGAATGTTGCCCCCAAGGTGAGTTGCTGCATCCAGCTGGCGCCTTGACGATCGCCACCGCTGGGGTTGGCCAGGGGCTGGGCCTGCAGGTTGAAGTCGAGGTCGAGCCAGCTGGCTGTTGGCGCCGGCTCTGCCAAAACTGAATACGGCAGCAGCCAATTGGTTGCTAGCAGCAGTAGGGGTGCCAGCAGGCGTTTGGAGGATCGTGCCGCGCCGCTCAAACGCTTACAGGCTCCAGATGGGGCTTGCCACTGGCTTGGAGTGGCGTTGGGGCAAGTATGCCGGTGCTGGCATTTCCATGCTCCGCAACAATGGCGACCTGGGTTGAGGTAGGGGGGTTGGATGGGTTTTGATCCCCGCCACTGGCGCCCCTCTGCCACCTCACCTCCGGTTACGGCCAATCTGGAGGAGCTACTGGCCGAAAACGAGAGCCTGCGCCGGGAGGTGCGGGCTCTGAGGCAGCAGTTAGACCAGCAAGTCTGGTCGCACCAGCAAGCCTGGTCGCAACAGCAAGCCTGGTCATCCAATCGGGCCCGCAGCCGTGTCACCTCCGCCGCTTCCCACGGGATCACGCCGGCTCGGCTGGAGCGCTGGGGAGCCGCCATGGCATCCCATCCCCGCTGGCAGGAGCTGCGCCTGGGGCCGCCCGCTGGTTTGCGGGGTTTGGTGGAGGAGTTGCGTAGCCAGTGGTGGGATCCGCGACTCGAGCTGGAACAGGAGCTAAACCGCCGCTGCCCCGGCCTGGGCTCTGAGCTGGTTGAGGCCTTGCGGGGACCCCACTGCCGCTGGCGCTGGGCTGTGCGGGCTGCCTTTGCGCTCTATGGTCCGCGCGCTCCAGAGTGGCTGGAGGAGGACCCAGTGCGGGTCGTGGAGGAGTTGCTGCGGCGCAGCCCAGGCAGCTCTGGCACAACCTCCAGCGCAGCTGATCCTCGCCAGCAAGCCCTAGCGCTGTTGGGCTTGGCGCCCGGTGCCAGCCCTGCCGAGATCCGGCGGGCCTACCGGCGACTGGCTAAAAACCACCACCCCGATCTTGGTGGAGAGGTGACGGCCTTCCATCGCCTTGATGCGGCCTATCGATTGCTGGTCGGTTGAGGGGCTGCGTGATAGCTGCTACGCACCAGCGGCCCGCTGCGCACCTGCTCAAACCCCAGCTCCCTGGCCCTGGCTCCCAGCTGATCAAATTCTTCTGGAGTCCAGTAGCGAGCCACCGGAATGTGGGCAAGGGATGGGCGCAGGTATTGGCCCAGGGTCAGGCGCTGGCAATCGACTGATCGCAGGTCGCCCATCGTCTGCAGCACCTCGGCTTCGGTTTCGCCCAGCCCCAGCATCAGCCCGCTTTTGGTGGGGATGGCGGGCGCCAGTTCGCGGGCAGCGGCCAACAGGGCCAGGGAGCGGCGGTAGGTGGCGCCCCGGCGCACCTCTCCTTGAAGATGTTCCACGGTTTCGAGGTTGTGGTTGAAGCAGGCGGGCTGCGCCGCCAGCACTGCGGCCAGCCGTTGGCGTTGGGCCGCTAACCCCTCCTGTTCGTCGCGCTGGCCGCCCCAGAAGTCGGGCGTTAGCACTTCGATGCCGATCGCCGGGCTGCGGCGGCGGATCGCGGCCATGGCGGTGGTGAATAGATGGGCGCCGTGGTCCGCTAGATCGTCCCGGGCCACGGCCGTGAGCACCACATAGGAGAGCTTGAGCGCGGTAACTGCCTCGGCTACCCGCTCGGACTCACCTGCGTCTAGGGGTTGGGGTGCCTGGCCCTTCTCCACCTGGCAGAAGGCGCAGCTGCGGGTGCAGATCGGGCCTCCCAGCAAAAAGGTGGCGGTGCCAGCGGCGTAGCACTCGGCTCGGTTGGGGCAGCGGCCCTCCTCGCAGATGGTGTGCAGCCGCTGCTGCTTCACCAATCCCTGCACGTTTTCCAGGGCTGAGGCGTTGCCCACCGGACGCCGCAGCCACTCGGGCAGCCGTTTGGCAGGGGCGATGCTGCTGTAGCGGGTCGTGCTGGTCATGGCAGGGCCACCTTTGCGCTTACTCCACCTGGCGTCTGCCCTCAAAGGCCCGGGCAAGGGTTACCTCGTCGGCGTATTCCAGCTCGCTGCCGACGGGCAAGCCGTAGGCAATGCGGCTCACGGTGGTGAATGGTTTGAGCAGCCGGGCCAAATAAAGGCTGGTGGTATCCCCTTCGACGCTTGGTGTCAGGGCCAGGATCACCTCAGTGATGGACTCCTTGTCGACCCGGTTCACCAGGGGCTGGATCTGCAGCAGCTCGGGGCCGATGCCATCCATTGGTGAGATCAAGCCGCAGAGCACGTGGTAGTGCCCCTTGAACTCCCTGGTGCGCTCCATCGCCAGCAGGTCGCGGGAATCGGCCACAACACAAAGCTGGCCGTTGCCGCGCTCCTGGTTGCGGCAGATCTCACAGATCGGCTCGGCCGAGAGGTGGAAGCAGCACTTGCACTGGCCCACCTGGCTGCGGGCCGCCAGCAGGGCGTCGGCGAAGTTGCGTACCTGCTCCTCAGGCTGGCGCAAAAGGTGCAAAGCCAGCCGCTGGGCCGTGCGCGGGCCAATGCCAGGTAAGCGCTCGAACTGGTCGATCAGCCTGGCCAGGGGGCGGGTAAAGCCGCTCAGCAGTCCGCCGCAATTGCTCAGAACTTAGGCAGCCTGCTCGATCAGCTGGGATTGGGGGCTCCGCTATCGAGGCTGGCCCTATCAAGTTGTGCTGCATCAAGTTCTGCCCCATCAAGTTGGGCACCTTCAAGTTGGGCACCCTCAAGATCGGCGCCAACTAAAATCGCGTCACGCAAGTTGGCACCGCGCAGATCAGCCCCGCGCAAGTTTGATCCGCTCAGATCGGTGCCGGCCAGGTTGGCTCGGCGCAGCACGCTTCCTTCCAGGTTGACGTTGTGCCAATGGCCGTTGGCAGCCTGCAGATTGCGCAGGTCAAAGCCCGCTAGCTGCTGGCCGTCGATTGGGAGCCCGGCGCTGTTAAGGATTTCTAGAGCAGAAATACGCCCCACCAGCCATTTGACGCCGGTGGCATTGCAGTTCATCAGCAGCTCGTAGGCCTCGATGTTGTCGCGTTGGCGCCGTTTTTGAGCCTCCAGCACGTAGAGGAAAGCGGCCGTCACGATGCTGAGCGATTCCACATTGCCGACGCTGATCAGAGCCTCCGCATCCCGCCAAAGGCACCCCGGGGCCCAGCGGTTGTTGCGGCAGGTGGCGTAGCTGTTCACCACCAGCAGCAGCGCCATGGCCGCTGCACCCGATAGGGCTAGGCGGAACAGAAAGGAGCCGTCTAGCAGGCGGAAGAAGCGGGAGTCGTGACGACGCTGCTGCCGGTCCACCCAGGTGGATTGGCGTGGCATGGGGAGACTGGAGATCAGGAGCCCATGCTGACCCCTGGGGGCACGGCTGCCCAGCAGAATGGCGCCACGCAACGCGCCTTGAGCCATGGCTGTCTTTCGCAATCAGGCAGGTTTTCGCAATCGGGCTGTCCTACGTACTTTTATGCCGCGTCTGGTTGCCTTGGTGCTGGCGGGGCTGTTGGTTGCTTGCAGTGCTGCGGCAGCCGGGCTCAATGGTTTCCAGAGCCCCGACGGGCGCTACGCCTTCCTCTACCCCACCGGTTGGACCCGGGTGCAGGTGAGCGGCGGCCCCCAGGTGGTGTTTCACGACCTGATCAACAGCGATGAAACCCTTAGCCTGGTGATTTCTGAGGTGAACTCCACCAACGACCTCGAAAAACTCGGCAGTGCCGTGGCCGTCGGGGAGCAGTTGCGCCGCACCGTGATCGCCCCTGAGGGCAGCGGCCGGGCCGCCGAACTGGTGGAGGCGTCCGAGCGCCAGGAGGGGCCCCGCACCTTCTACGACCTGGAATACGCCGTGCACCTCGACGACCGCGACCGCCACGAGCTGGCCACTGTGGTGCTCGACCGGGGCCGCCTGTACACCTTTGCGGCCAGCACCAATGAAATCCGCTGGGCCAAGGTGAAGGACATGTTCCACCAGGTGGTTACCTCGTTCACCCTGCTGGTGTGACGGCTTCGGCACCAGCCGATGTGGTGATCGTTGGCGCTGGGGTGGCTGGTGCTCTGTTGGCCTTGGCGTTGCGGGAGCTGGGGGCGTCGGTGACGGTCGTCGCTGCCCCCGCCAGCCATGGGCCTTGCTCCGCTACCGAGCTCAGCTATGGCGCTCTGCCGGGATGGCCCCTGGCCGCAACCCCCTTAGCTCGCTTGGCGGCCGGAGCCTCTAAGCGCTGGCGGTTTCTGCAAGAACGCCATGGTGATTTGGGCTGGCGGCCCTGCCGCTTGCGTTTGCACGGGGCTGCCGCCGGTTGGCGGCCCCTTAGTGCCTGGTGGCCGCTGCCCTTCGCCCAAGTGGATTCCGCAGTCTTGGCGGCGCGCTTGCCGCTGGTGCTGGCGGCTGCGGGGGTGACGGGCAAAACGGGCCGGGTGGAGCGCCTGGATCGCCAGCCAGCCCCTGGTTGGCGGCTTTCCCTCAGTGATGGCAGCGACCTGCAGGCCCCCCAGCTGGTGCTGGCTGCGGGCGCCCAGTGCCGCGAGCTCTGGCCGCTCCTGCCCCAGCGCTTGCGCAGCAGCTGGGCGGCGGCGCTGGAGCTGGCCTCCTTTCCGGCGCCGCTGGGCCGGGCCGCTGCCTGGCTGCCGGTCAGCTTTGGGCGGGTCGCTCTGGAGCGGCGCGCCGCTGGCCTGAGCCAGCCGGAGTGGCTGGTGGATGGCGGGTTGGTGCCCCGGGCAGAAGGGGCACTGTTGGGTCAGCACACCCTGGTGCGACCGGGCCTGGAGCTGGGCCCAGCGCCGCCGCCTATGGAGGTGGAAAGGCAACTGCGCCAAGAGCTAGCGGCGCAAGCCTGGGGGGAGCCGCTGGCGGCGCTGCCTGGTTGCCTGCGCCAGGCGGCCGTGGCCTTTTGCAGTGAGGGCTTGCCCCTGGTAGGTCCGCTGGCGGAGGCACCTGGGCTGTGGGTGTTCACCGGCTTCAGTGCGGGGTTCAGCCAGGTGCCGGTGCTGGCACCGCTGCTGGCCCAGGCCTTGGTGGCGGGTGGTGATCGGGTGGAAGCGGCGATGCAGCGCCTGCAGCAGCTGGGCCTGGGCTGGCCGGATCAGGCGGGGGGCTGACAGGCGTCCCTGATTCCTGCAAGCTGGGCGCCATGACTCAGGCCACTCCAACCCCAGCCCAGCTGTGGCCCCGCCGGCAATGGCAGCAGATGCAGACGCGCTGGAAGGGGCTGCGCGATCACAACCAGGTGGGCGTGAGCCTGGCGGGGGTGGGCGGCGTGCTGGTGCTGTGGGCCCTGTTCTGGCCCGTGCCCACCGAGGTGGAAGGCATGGGCGTGCTGATCTACCCCAACAACGCCGGCATCCTTAACGCCCGTGCTGGCGGCCAGGTGCGGGAGGTGTTCGTCAAGGAGGGGGAGCCGGTGGCGCGCGGCCAGGTGCTGATGCAGCTCTACCTGCCGGTGCTGGAGCGCCAGCTCGATCAGCAGCGCGGCAACCTGCGCCAACTGCAGCGGCACAACGCCCAGCTCGATGAGCGCGATGCCTTGCGCTTGCTCACCGAGAAGCGCGCCCTGGATACGTCTCTGGCCAAGTTGTCCGACGATCGCCGTCGCTACGGCGCCTTGCAGTCGACGTACTCCAGCAAACTGCGCAACCTGGATTGGCTGGCCCAGCGCGAGGTGGTGGCCCCGCTCTCCACCGAGGTGGTGTCGGCGGAGCAGGGGTTTACCAGCACCAGCGTGAATCTCGACGACGTGAAGATCAACGAGAAGAACGTGGTGACCAATTACCAGCAGGTGAAGCTCAACATCGAAACCCAGGCCCTGCAGCGCCGCTATCAGATCGACGATCTCAAGCGTGAGATCCAGGTGACCGAAGCCAAAATCGGCTACGACGGCAAGGTGCATGCCGACCGGGACGGCACGGTGTTGGATCTGCAGGTGATCGCCGGCCAGACCGTGGGCACCGGCCAGCGGCTGGGCACGATCGGCCGACCTGAACAACCCAGTTCCAAAGACCGCCCGTTGCGGGTGGTGGCTTACTTCGCCCCCGCTGATGCCCGCCGCCTGCCCCTGGGGCTGCCCGTGGAGGTGGTGCCGCAGTGGAACCAGCGCGGCCGCTTTGGCGGCATCGTGGGCAAGGTGAAGCAGGTGCTCACCCTGCCCGCCACCGCAGACGACATTTCCACCACCACCGGCAACGCCCAGCTGGCCCAGGAACTCACCAAGAACGGCCCGGTGATGCGCAGCGAAATTGAACTGGAGCGGGATCCCTCCAGCGTGGATGGCTACCGCTGGACCCTCTCGGGGGGCAGCGGCGTGTTCCCGATCCGCGACGGCCTCACGGTGTCGACCCACGCCTATGTGGAGTGGCGCTCGCCGATCAGCTACGTGATTCCAGGCCTGCGCTCCCTCACCGGCGGCTTCCGCGCCCCTTGGATCGATCTGCGCTGGAACCTGCCCTTCCTGCGCCAGCCCAACACTGTTTCGTGACCCGCCCCGTGGACGCCAAGCCCCGTTTCCAGATCCGCAACCCCCTGCTGCGTCAGGAATTTCCCTGGCTGGTCAGCGAGGTGGTGTTGCTGCTGATCCTGTTCAACGCCAACCCCCCGGAGCTGTGGTTCTGGCTGGTGGTGCTGCTGGTGGTGCTGCTCTATCGCGTGGAGCGCTGGTGGTCGTCGCGGCCCAACGCCTGAGTTCTCAGCTCACAAGCTCTCGCCATTGGCGTTCGGTGCTTTCCATGGTGTGATCCATGCGGTTGAGCACCATCAACTGAGCGGCCACCCGTTGCAGTTGCTCTGGACTTAGTCGCCTGTAGGCAGCCTTGGATTCGGGCGATTGCAGGGCCTCCAAGGACAGCGTCGAACGCGGTTGGCTCGGCGGTGGCTGTAGTTGGATTGAATGGCTGAGCTGCTGTTGCCAGCTCAGCAAACGCTCGACCACACCCTGCACAAAAGCTAGGCCTGCGTCGTAGTCGACCTGTAGACCCCAGCCCAGCCAGTCGGCATTCGGCAGGCGCCGCAGCTCGTCGAGATCCAGGATCAGGGCCTCGCTGGCCTGGTCCAGCAGCGCCCACATTCTTGCCACTGGATGCTGGCTCGCCAGGGTGCCCAGTTCCAGCAGGGCGCCCTGGCGTTGGTCGCGCAGGCTGATCAGGTTGATGCGCAGGTTGCGAATCTGTTGCCCCTGCTGGTGGCGCCGCTGCACTACCTGCTGCAAGGCTTCTCCCAGATCCACCAGCAGCTGCAGCAGTCCCTCGCGCTGCTGGATCCGGGCTCGAGAAGGCCAGAAAAGGCGCAGGCTGAGCAGGGCCATCAAGATGCCGAAGGCGGTCCAGAGCAAGCGCAGCGGGATCCAGCTGTCGAGCTGCTGGTCATGCGTCAGCCAGCCCATCACCACCACGAAGCAGCAGACCCCGTAGCCCACCGTGAGCCGCAACGAGCCGGCGATCAGCCGGGCCAGCAGTAGGGCCAGCGGCAGGGCTACCACCGGGGGCAGCTGGCCCCAGGCCCGGTAGCCAAAGAACACCACCATGGCTCCCACTGCGGTGCCAACCAGGCGCTGACGGCCGAGTTCGAGGGTGTTGCCGTAGTTCCCTACGGTGACGCTCAGCACAGCCAAGGAGGCGTAAAGCGCAAAGGGCAGGCCGGTGAGGCTGGCAAAGCCGTTCACCACCGTCACGGTTGCGGCGAGGCGCACGGTGTCCCGCAGGGCTGGGCTGGTCATCGGTTCGACGCCGAGAGCTGCGCCAGGGCGGATCTGAGCAGTGCCCGGCTGTGGAGCAGCTGTTTCAACACTTGGCACTGCTGGCCGATGGTAAGCAGCAGGGGCTGGGGAGCGCCTAGGTGCCCGGCTTCCTCAAGCCAAAGCTGAGCGGAGCTTGAGGGGCTCGGCACCGGGGCAGCGGCGGGCAGGGCATGCAGGCGCTCGGCAAGATCAGCAAGCGTGCTCCGCAGCAGCAGCTCAGGTCTCTCTGCCGGCACTGGGGTGGCCAGCTGCCGTAACAGGGGCTCCAGCAGCAGCCACTGGCGTAACACCTGTCGCCAGATGCTGCCGGCCTGGGCCCAGCGCGACAGCTGGTGTTGGGTGTGGGCGGGCATGGGAAGGCCCTGGTTTTGGTCGCGGAGCTGTTGCAAAAGCTGAATGCTGGGCAGCAGATCCTGGGAGCGCAGGGCAGCTGGGGGCTCACCGCCGCTATCCAGCCACTGCTGCATGGCCAGGATTTGCGCCTCGAGTTGGCTGGCGATCCGGGCTTCCAGGGCAGGGAGCTGTTGCAGGGGGCGGCGTGGCCAGAGGGCCCAGGTGGCGATCTGCGCCATCAAGATGCCAACCACTGCCGCGAAGGCCAGGTCAAAAATCGTCGCCCAGTTGAACTGGTTGCCGCGGTGCATCAGTTCCACGGCCCAGCAGCTCAAATACCCCGTACTCAGGCCTTTGAGCAGCCCCAGGCTGCGCACCAGCACGCCGGTTAGCAGGATTGCCAGGCCCAGCACCACCCAACTGGTGGATATCTCTTGCAGCACGATGGCCGTGAGGAGGCCGATCAAGGCGCCGGCCACCAGCTGGCCGATGCTGCGGGCGGGGGTGAGGTCATTCTCATTCACGAACAACACAGCCATCACCAGAGCCAGGGGAAGCAGCTGGTTGCGCCCTGACCAAAACAGGATCCCGATCGTCAGGGTGCTGGCCAGCCAGATGCGCAGACTGTTGCGCCAAAGAGGGCTTAGGGAGTGCAGGCCGGCAGCCATGGGGTGTCGCCCGTTCAGGGTTGGGTGATGGGGCTGCTGCTGAGCTGCAGCTGGGGCTGGATCGGCAGGTTTGGATCCCGGGGCATCGGCAGCAGTTCTTTCAGCAACTTCGCGTAGGTGATGTTCACGCCCACCGTGGCGTTGAGCCGCCGCACCAGGCTGTTGATGAGACGGTCTTGGGTGTTGGAGAGATTGAGCTCGTTGTCGAGGCCGGTTAGATAGCGCAGCCGCACGTCACGGAAGGCCTCCAGGGCAGCCGCCACGCCTCGGCGGGCTGAACTCAGCTTGGCCAGGCTGGCTTCGTGGTTGAAGAAGGCCTGCTCCATGCGCAGGCGGATGTCGTTGCGACTGGCGGCGTATTGCTGGGCCGTGGCCGCAGCCTGTTTGGTAAGGGCCCGGGCCTGGCCAGCGGTGGTGCCGGCATCAAACAGCAGCCAGGTGAAGGTCAAACCCACCGACCAGTCCCAGCCGTTGCTGGTGCTCAGGGGCAGGGCGGTGGAACCGCAGCAGCCGCCCCCGCCAAGAGTGAAGTCGCCGAGGCTGGTTTGGGAGCTGCTGCCACCGCCGCTGGCAAACAGCGAGAGTTTCGGCAATAGACCTGCCGCGGTGGCCTGGCTCTGCTGGGCCAGGGCCGTGCGGGTGGCCAGGATCGCCTCCAGTTCGGGGTTGCCCCGGTAGGCCGCCAGCAGGCTGGCCTCCAGATCGAGGGGCCAGCGGGGCTGCACCACGATCGGGTCGCTGGGGCTGGGGGTCACGCTGGCGGGCAGGTTGAGCAGCACCGCCAGTTGGCGGCGAGCCACTGCCCGATCCGCCAGAGACTGGATAAGGGTCTCTTCGTCGGCTGCCTGAATTGCCCGGCGACGCAGCACATCGAGCCTGGGCACTAGGCCCGCCTGCTTGAGGTCGAGGGTGTCCTGCAGGATCACCAGGTCGTTGCGCAGGTTGGCGTCGTAGACGCGCACCAGCTGCTCGTCTTGCTGGAGCTGGTAGTAAGCCTCACTCACCTGCAGCTGCAGGGAGCGCAGCTGGTTGGCATAGGTGTTGCGCTGCTGCTCCAGGCTGGCGCGGGCCGCGCGCACCGAGGGCGTGCGGGCGAAGTCGAGCAGGGCGTAGTTGAGTTGCAGGCTCCCCTCAACGCCCCATTCCCCGGAGGTGGCCGCCACGGAACCGCCGTTGGGCACATAGAAGGGGCCTGCGGTGGGCACGGGTGCCCCGCCTGACGGGGAGGGGCTGAGCAGCCCTGCAGGGTCAAACAGCGGGCCGAACCCCAGGTTGTCGTTTGGCTTCTTGGAGGTGGTGGTGCTGCGAGCCCCCTCGTAGCCACCAGTGGCAAAGGCGCTGATAGTTGGCCAGTAGCTGCCCATGGCGGCCTGGACGCGGGCCAGGGCGGCAGCCACCTGCTCGCGCTGGGCCTGCAGGGTGGCGCTGTTGGCAAAGGCGATGGCCAGGGCCTGCTCCAGGCTGAGGCTGGCAACGCCGCCAGCCTGAAGCTGCTGGGGGGTGGGCAGATCCAGGGGCGGGCCGGCCACCGTGTCGGCGGGTTGAATCGGACCGGTGGCGGGTTGGTTGGCCCGGATCAGGTTGGCGGGCAGCTCCGGTGTGCTGAGCACGTCGCCTACCGGGGGCTCGGGCTCGCTAGGCAGCAGCTGATCCAGGGCCCGCAGCTGCGCATCCAGCCGCTGCCAGCTGCGCTCCAGCAGCTTGGTGCTCTGGGGCTGGGCTGGGGGCTGGGCCAGGGCAGCCGGGGCCAGTTGGGCGGGGATGACCCCGAGCCACAACAGGGCCATAACGCGCTTGCGCATTGCCACAGTGATGCAGATAAGCGCCTTGGTCGGCGCATTCTGATTGGTGCAGCGGTTCTGCGGACCTGGGGGTGTTCGGCTTCAGGGGCGGCAGCTAGCTTCCTCGGTTTGCCCAGCACACCGGCGATCAGGATTGCCACATAGAGCTGGCCCACGATCGTGATGCCCACGCTGGCGGTGAGGCTGGTGAGGCTGCCGCTTTTTAGCACCGGGCTGCCGATGGTGGTGAGGCTGGCGAAGGCGGCGCCCAGCATCGCCGGTGCATGGCCGATGCCATCGGGTAGGGCATGGCCATGGGCCGGCAGGTTGAAAGCCGCCGGGTCGAGCACCAGCAGCGAATTGAGCACGATGCCGCCGGTGAATCCCACCAGCAGATACCCGGCCGCGGCTCCCATCAGCAGGTCGCCGTTGAAGAGTGGCTCCTCGGCCAGGGCATTGACCAGGTTCCAGAGCAGCTGCAGCATCAGCATCAGCCAGACCACCAGATGCACCACGCTGAGCTGAATGGCCAGGGCTGGGTCGAATACCAGGGCCATCTGCCACATCACCTCGATCAACAGCGCCAGGAGCCAGGCGAACCCCACCACCTGGCGGCGCAGCAAAGCCTTCTTTAGCCGCTGTTTCAGCTGCTGGGGAATCGACTCGCCCGGCGATGGCTCGAGTCTGTTTTGAGGCAAGAGGGGCGAATCCAGCAGTACGGCGACGCTGGCGATCACTAGATACACCAGGCTGACCAGCCGTGGTGCTTCCTCAAGGCCGCGCAGACCCACCAAGGCCAATACCTCAACCGCCAGGAGGCCTCTGTAAAAAGCGTGGCGCTGTTGAAGCAGGCTGCTGATCACGGCCATCGATGTGCTTCAGCTCCTGTCGAGAATTGCCAGCCAGTTCCCTTCGCCATTGCGGATGGCCTGCTCGGCCTGACGGCAGAGCATCAGCCGGCTGGCGATCCGCTCGAGTCGTTCCAGGGAGGCGGTGTTGGCGGTGGGGTCGTTGAGCTCCTGGTCCAGCTCCTGCCAGCTGAGCGGCAGCTGCAGCCCGGTGTCGGGTGGTTTTGGCAGCCCCCGGCGAATACGGATCTGCCGTTCCCATCGGCCTAGCTGGCTTGCCATGGCCTGCAGCAACTCCGCTTCGGCCCGGTGCAGCTGCACCACCAGCTGGGGATCTTGTAGGGAGGGTGGCTCGCGCACCAGGCCGCCCACCAGGGTGATCAGGCGGGAGGCAGTGGCCTCGAAATTGGCCATCAGCAGGGTGGCCGGATGGCGCTCCGGCAATGTGCCCAGCTCCTGCAGCAGCACAGGCCGCTGCCCCCGGATGGCGATCAGCTGGTTGCGCAGGGCCCGGTAGCGGCTGATTCCGATCGGATCAGCCCCCTCCCCCTGGTCGGCCGCGGCGGGATCTACCCGCGCCGCCAGGTCGCAGAAGCAGCTCTGCAACTGGCCGAGCAGGCCGGCGACCTGGGTCATGCTGGTGTCGAGTCCGCGGGCTGGCCAAAACAGCCGCAGGCCCAGCAGCGTGATCAGCACCCCGAAGCTGGTCCAGAAAAAGCGAAGCGGAATCCAGGCGGCTAGACCGCCCTCGTGGACGAGCCAGCCCATCACGATGACGATGCCGCCCACCTTGTAGCCCACCTGCAGTTTCAGCAGGCCGCCCAGCAGGCGCAGGGCGCCGAGGGTGAGCGCGAGCGCCAGCGGCATCGGCAGGCCCCGCAACCCCTCGTAGCCGATCAGCAACAGCACCGACCCGAGCGCCGTGCCCAGCAGGCGCTGGCTGCCCAGGGCGAGCGCGCCGCCGTAGGTGCCGGTGGACACCGCCAACACCGCCAGAGAAACGTATTGGCTGTCTCCCACCCCCGACAAGCTGGCGAAAGCGTTGCCGAGCCCTGCGGTGAAGGCTGTGCGCAGGCCGTTGCGGTTGATCACAGCGGAGCCATCCGGTTCAGCCCGCCCAGGCAGGCATGCAGCGGGCGCCCCTCCTCCGCGAGAGCCAGCAGCGGCAGCAGTGGGAGCTGCTGCTGCTGGGCCAGCTGCTGCCAACGCTGGGGCTCACGCCCTGGGGTCGGCCCGGGCTCTCCGCTGAGCTGCCGCTGCAGCTCCTTCACCGCGTGCCGCAGCAGATCGGCCTGCAGGCTCTGATGTTCGGGCAGGCCGGCCACCAGCCTCTCCCAGGCGATCCAGTGAAAGTGGGCCAGCTGCCATAGCCGCAGCCGTTGCTCCCAGCCGCTGCGTTTGAGGGCCTGATGGCGGGGGCCACTGCGCTCCTGGGCCACCAGTTGCTCCATGCATTGCAGGGCGTTGGTGAGCGGTGCCGGATCCAGCGGCTCGGGCCTGGATAGTCGTTGGGCCAGCCAGTCGCTGTAGGCCTGCAGCTGGGTCTTTAGGGCGTAACGCAGGCGCCCATCGGCTGCTTTGAGTTCGCTGCTGCTGTTTTGCGGCCAGAACAGCAGGCCCACCAGGATCGCCACAATGCAACCCACCACCGTGTCGAGGGCGCGGTTGAACACGTAGTCCCAGCCCAGCGCCGTATGGCCGGGAAGCATCAGAAACATCACAGCGATCAGCGCGGCCGTGCCTAAGGCGTTCTGCCAGCCCAGAAGCTGCAGCACAGGAATCATCACCAGCATCGACACCAGGACGCCGATCCAACCGCCGAGGATGGTGTGCACCAGGAAGGTGATGAGGCCCCCCGCCACGGTGCCCAGGATTCGGCCGCTGGCGGCCTTCAGTGAGTGGTCGTCGTTATCGTCGACAACCATCACCACTGCCATCAGCGGGTACCAGGCAAATTGAATGCGTTCGGTCCAGACGGCAATGGCGGCTGTGATGAGCGCGGCTACAAATAGCTTCAGGCTGTTGCGCAGCAGCATGTTTTGCACGGTCTGAGGCAGCTCTCAGCTGAGTCGAGCTTATGGGGATCGGCCCTGTTGCGCTTGGCTTACCCGCTGCGCTTGGCTGTCGTGAGGGGGCTGATATGAGCTGGCTACCGGCGCTATTCCCCAACCTGCCCATCCTGCGGTCTCCTGCTGAAGGGTCCTTTCATCGCCATTCCGAGGTGGTCATAAACGGGATAGGTGTTGTTGGTAGCGAGGGCGATGCTGAGCACAGAAAGACATTCATTAGCTGCTCGGTCTCCTTTGGATCCAGCCAACCAGAAAACTGATGCGTTCGATGTCTATCGCCAGAGCCAGATTCATCAGGCGCACTCCCAGTTCCAGGAGCGCCTGGTTCTGCAAGAGAAGAGCCGGTGGCTGACCGCCTTGCTGCACCCCCTCCAGAGGAAGCTGTCGACATTGATGTCGGTTTCTTGGCCCAGGGTGCTCTGCGTTGAACCATCAGGGACAAATAATTCCTTGCTAAGTGCGAAGAAGTGCCTGATCTCTCCTCCCCCTCGCCTGGCGCCAGGTGATTGCATTCTTAGGTGGGTAAAGCGCCTCTTACTGAATGTCGGCCCGATCTCACTTGCGCCTTGCTACCAGTTCCCTTGGCCTAGTGCTATCCGGCCTGCTGAGCAGTGGGGTGATGCTGCCGGCACGTGCCCAGGTGGACAGAGCCCAACTGGGCAGCCGTCCGGTGAAGGTGGCCGCAGTCGACTTCATCCCCGCCTGGGGCGACCTTGACGGCAACATTCGCCGCCTCGTGCAGGCGGCCGAGCGCGTGGCGGCCGAGGGCGTGCAGTACTCCGTCTTTCCGGAAACGGCGATCAGCGGCTACGACTTCGCCGATCCCGCCCAGTTGGCTCCCTTTGTGGACACCATTCCAGGCAGGGCCACCGACGCATTGCTGCCGGTGCTCAAGCGCACCGGGATGCTCATGAGCGTTGGCATCGCCGAAAAGGACGCTTACACCGGGATTTTTTACAACACTGCTGTGTTGCTGGGGCCTGAGGGGATCATCGGCAAATACCGCAAAAACGGCCTCAATGGTCAGGACGTGCAACTGTTCGGCCCGGGCGACACCGATGTCGGCGTGTTTGACACACCGATCGGCCGCATTGCGCTGATCATTTGCTACGACGACACCTACTGGCAGTACGACCGTTTGGCCGCCCTGCGTGGAGCCCAGATCATCGGTTGGCATTCCGTATCGGATCGGGTGATGCCTGGCACGCCAGCGGCTCAGGCGAAGGGCAATCACTCCACCGTGGCCAGCGTGCAGCACATGAGCGCCCTCAACGGTTTGTGGGTGATCGGCGCCACCCGCAGCGGCATAGAGCGCAATCCGATCAATGGCAGCCAGCTTTATTACAACGGCGGCTCCAGCATCTGGTCACCCCAGGGCCGCAAGCTGGTGCAGGCGCCGGTGGTGCCACCCGAGGTGCTGCCGCCGGGATTGAACGGTTTCTTTGCTACCACGATCATTCCGGCGGAAGCCGATGCGGTGCGCGAGCAGCGCTTGGCGGCCCGCCGGCCTTCGCTCTACAACCCGCTGCTGGCCCTGCGCCGGGCCCCTTTGGACAGCACCGCCACCGCGACACCGCGACCGGTGCAGTTGGCCGCCGCCCAGTGGACGGGTAACGCCTCGCGCCTCAGCAGCAGCCAACCCCAGCTCCAGGAGCTGCTGGTGCTCCCCGAGCTCTCCAGTTTGCCCAGCGGCCTAAACGCCGCTGAGATCAGCCGCCGAGCGGAGCGGCGTGGCGGCGCCTTTGAGCAGCCGTTGGCCCGGCGCGCCAAGGCCGGCAGCGGCTACCTAGTGGGGAGCTATCCCGAGCGGGATGGCTCCAAGGTGTTTCACACCGTGGCCTTGGCCGGTCCGGCCGGCACCGTGCTCGGCCGCTACCGCGCCACCCACCTCAGCGCCGCCGAGCAGACCTGGGCCAGTCCTGGGAATGCCCCCATGGTGTTGAGCACGCCGCTGGGGCGCATCGGCCTGGCCACAGCCGCCGACCTCGCCGTAACCGAGGTCACAGGGCTTTACCAGAGCCTGCGTACCGATGTGCTGGCGGTGCCCTCCGGGGATCCTGCGGCGTTGAAGGTAGAGATCGATCCCAGGCTCTATGCAGTGAGCGATCCCCCCACTGGCCGCGCCGACCTCCATCCCTACCTGGCCGCCAAGCTCGGTCAGTTCTGGCTGGTGAGTGCTGGCCGGCGCGTTGGAGCGTCCACGGCCGCGGGGATCTATGGCCCTGAACCCGTGGTGCAAACCCCCACGCTCACGGCTGCCCCTGGCGCGGATGCGGTGCGGCACCGCACGGTGGTGCCGGCACCGGGCACCTGGATCAACCAGCAGCAGCTTATTGATGGCCAGCGCAACGACCTGTTCAAACCCCTGGTGCTCGATCCCGCCAACCCTTGCTTCCAGAGCTGGAAGCGGGCGGGCCATGGCCCGGTGAGCTGCCCGTGACCCCGGTTCGTGTCCAGGCAGCGGCTGCCCTTGCTGGCTGGTTGCTGCTGGGGCTGCTGTTTGGGCTCCTGATGGGGCCCTATCAGGCCATCTCCGAACTCGGTTTCCGCTTGCAGCGGGGGCTCTGGCTGGCGGCTCAGCCCCAGCCCTTGGTCGGCTGCGTGGTGGTGTTTGCGGCCACGAGCCTGCTGGTGCTGCTGGCCTGGGGGCCGCTGGCCGCGGGCCGCGGTGGCGGCACAACGGCCCTGCTCGCCCTCGATCGCGCACCCCAGGCTGAGCGCAGCGCCAAGGAGGCGCTCTGGCTTCAGCAGCTCAGCCTCGCTACCCAGCTGCGGCGGCTGCCCCTGATGCTGCTCACCCACCTCGCTGGCCTGGCGGTGGGGGTGGAGTCGCCCTCGGTGGCGCTGGGAGCCAGCGTGCTGCTGGCCATCCGCCGTCGCTGGCCTCGTTTTCAGCTGCTGGCTGCCCTGTCGCCCGAGCTGGTGGCAGTGATCGGCGGCGCGGCCGGGTTGGGGGCGGCCTTTCGCTCGCCCCTGCTGGCGGTGGCCTACGGCCTGGAAGAGCTGGGCCAGCGCAGCGGCCTGCCGCTGGTGCTGCCGGCGCTGCTGCTGGCGGGCAGTGGCACCCTGCTGGCCACCACCATGGGCCAGCCGGCCCGTCTGCCTGGTCTGGATCTCGGGGCCCCGGCACCGGAGCTGTGGGGCTGGGTCGTGCTGCTCACCCTGGTGGGGGCTGCTGGCGGAAGCCTGTTTGTGCGCCTGCTGCTGCCGGCGGCGGCCTGGGTAAAACGCCTGCTGGCCAAGCGGCTGCTCGTGGGCGCCCTGCTGCTGGCCGCCAGCCTCACGCTGCTGGCGTTCGTGAGTGGCGGCCTCAGCCTCAATGACGGCTCCCTGTCCCTGGCGCCGGCACTGAGTGGTAACTCAGTGGGCTCTCCGTTCCTCTGGCTCTGGCGCCTGCTTGCCAGCGTGCTCAGCCTGGCCCTGGGGGCTCCTGGTGGCCTGATGCACGACAGCACGAGTCTGGGCGCCCTGCTGATCAGTCCGCTGCAGGGCCTGCCAGGGCTCACCAGCAACGACCTGGCCCAGTTGGCTGCGGTGGGGGCCACGGCCCTGTTCGCAGCGGCCCATGGTGCGCCACTGTTCTGCGCTGCCTTCGTCTTTACACTTCAGGGTGATCCAGCCCTGCTGCCACTGCTAATGCTGGTGGCAGCTATTGCGGCAGCCCTGGGTGAGCGCTGGCGCGGCGAGGGCTGGAATGACCACCAGGTGCGGGTGTTGCTGGAAGCGATGCCCAGCGCCCCTCAGAACCCGAGCGCCACGCCATCGAGCCGGTGATCCACGCCGGCCTCGAGGCTGGTGCACTGGCCCCTGGCGTCGCGATGAATGCGCAGCATCTGGGCTGCCCCTTGGAAGCTCACGAAGCTGTAGGAATCGCCAAGTTGATGGCCGCGGGCCACCAGTTCGTTGCCCACCTCGACGCTGAACTGCGGATCGATGTGCACCTCCCCGCTGTGCATGATCAGCTTGAAGCGCGGCGCGTCCACGGCCTGCTGGGGATTCATGCCCCTATCGAGGGCGTTCACCAGGATCTGGGTGAGCCCCTGGGGGTGGGCATTGCCGCCGATCACGCCCATTAAAAATTCGGGCAGGCCCTCGCGCAGCACCATCGCCGGCAGGATCGAGTGGCGCGGTCGATGGCCGGGCGCCAGGGCATTGGGATGGCCCGGCTGGCTGGAAAACTGCGCGCCCCGGTTGTTGAGTACCACCCCCGTGTCGCTCGCCACCAGCCCCGAACCGAACGGCCCGCAGATGCTGGTCATCAGCGACACGGCGTTGCCCTCTGGATCAACGGCGCAGACATAGCTGGTGTCGCCTGCATTGGCGCCCTGGGGCCGGGTGGCGAGTCGGGCTCGGTTGGTGATGCGGCTGCGGGCGGCAGCCAGACCGGCTGAGCTGAGGGCTTGCCGCACCTGCTCCAGCATGTCGGGGGTGGGCTCACCCACCACGTCGATCGCCAGCTCGAAACCTAGGCGGATCGCCTCAATCTGGTGGTGCAGCCGCTCCGCCTTATCCATCGATGCGAGCGGCAGGCCATCGAGGATGCCGAGGGCATGGAGCGCCACCACCCCCTGGCAATTGGGCGGCATCCCCAAAACCTCTCGGCCGCGGTAGCCCACGCTGAGGGGCTCCACCCACTCGGCGCGATGCTGCTGGGCTGCCACATCCTCAAGGGTGGTGGGCACCCCGCCGGCGCTGATTGTGGTGGCGATCGCCTCGGCCACGGGGCCTTCATAGAAGCCTTGGCGCCCCTCCCGGGCCACACGCTCAATAGTGGCCGCCAGTTGCGGCAGGCGCATCAGCTGGCCGGGCTGCGGGGCGCTGCGATCGGCCAGCAGCAGCTCTCCCAGCTGGATGGGTGCGCCGGGCCCCAGCAATGCGGCGCCAAGGTCCCAGAAGCCGGCGATCGATTCACCCACCGGATAGCCCTCGCGCGCGTAGGCGATCACTGGCTGCCACAGCTGCTGCAGCGAGCGGCTGCCGAAGCGCTCCAGCAGCGCGCACCAGCCATCCACAGCACCGGGGATCGTGATGGTGGCGGCGCCGTGCTCCGGCATCACCGGCACGGAGCCAATGCGATCGAGGCTGGCGCCGCTCGGGGCACGACCGCTGCCATTCAGCCCGAAGACCTTTTGCTCCTTGGCCGACCACACCAGCACCATGGTGTCGCCGCCCAGCCCGCTCATCATCGGCTCGGCCAGCGCCAGCATGCCGGCCATGGCCACGGCGGCATCCACCGCGTTGCCGCCCTGCTCCAGCACGCGAAGACCCACCCGGGTCACCAGCGGCGAGCTGGAGCTGGCCATGGCGCGCCCGGCAAACACGGGCGAGCGGCGATGCAGAAAGGCAGGGCTTGTCATGGTTGTGCAAGTCTTGACGCAAGCTTGACAGCCAAAAGCAGTCCAGGGAAAACACCTCTTTTCGCAGGCAGAGTTGCGTTGGGAAGAGATTTGGTGTCACTGAGCTGTATCGAGATCTCCCTTTCTGTTGATTTGGCGGGAGGCCTGATCGGCTCCTTCCGTGCGCCTCGCTTATGAGAATCAGCAGGTCTCAAGGGGATCTCTATGATTTGCGTCAGGAATTTGTTGACAGATAAACGTCAGCCTCCCTGAAGTAAGTCCCTTGCTTAGCTGAAATATAAGCGCATTGGGAGCAATAGATCTGCCGTTTCTTCTCCGTGTCGATCGAGGAGTAGAAATCCTCCAAGCATTCGCTCCTGCGGCACGCAGCCCACCACGGTGTCTAGGCCGCGGTTGAACACGTACTTTCAGTTGAGGGCGGCGTGGCAGGGAATCATCAGCAGCAACGAAACGACACCAGCACCCCGAACCCACCGCTGAGGGTTGTGTGCACCAGGAAGCTGATCAGGCCTCCCAGCACCGTGCCGGTGATGCGGTCCACAACGATCACTACCGCCATCAGCGGATACCAGAGAAACTGAATGCGCTCGCTCTAGGAGGCGATCGCCGCGGTGATGAATAGGAACTTCAGGGTGTTGCGCAGCAGCAGGTTCTGCACTGTCTGCGGCAACGCTGAGCTGCGTAGAGCTCATCGGTATCAGCCACCTTGCGCTTGGCTGTCATGAGGGGGCTTTCATGAGCTGGCTGCCGGCGCTCACTCCCGATCTGCAGGTCCTGCTGCGCCTAGGCCTGGCGGTGCTGTGTGGTTTGGCTGTGGGCATCAATCGCGCCCACCATGGCAATACCAGCCATCCCAATCGCCTGCGGGTGCATGTGCTGGTGGGCCTCAGTGCCTGTCTGATGGTGCTGGCGGCCGGTGACGACCCCCAGGCCCGCAGCCGCGTCATGCAGGGGGTAGCCACCGGAATTGGCTTCTTGGGGGCGGGCGAGATCCTGGTGCCCCCTGCTGCTGACAAGAGGGGCCTGCCTGAGGTGCGCGGACTCACCAGTGCGGCTTCGATCTGGTTTACGGCTGCCCTCGGGGTGACCGTGGCCGCCTCTACCCCCTTGCTTGCAGGGGTGGCCCTGGTTCTGGCCCTGATCACCCTGTCTCAGCGGAGCAACGGCGACTCGCGGCCAGCCATTGATCCTGCAGCAGATCAGAAGAGGAATCGATAGCGGCCATCGCCGCTACTTTCAGCTCCGTTGGATCCATCCAGCACCGGCTGGGGCCACTCCGCTTCCCAATAGCTGATGTCATCGCGATAGAAGGGCCGTCCGCCCAGTCGCTTGGTTTCAAGCTGGGTCGTGCCCATGGCAGTGATCAGGCCACCCAGCTCCATGGGGCCTAGATCGGTTTTCAGATCCTTACCGGCTGCAGCCAGCAGGATCGGCAGGCGCACCAGATGTTCTGGCCTGGTGAGCTTGCGAAACAGGGCCTGTAGGGCCAGTTGCTGCCGCTCCAGCCGGCCAATGTCGCCCATCTCATCGTGGCGAAAGCGCAGGAAGCCTTCTAGGCCTTGGCCTTTGAGATTTTGCAGGCCGGGTTGCAAGTCGATGTAGAGGCCCTGACTGTTATCGGTGTAGGCCATGCGTTTCGGCACGTCCACCTCGATGCCACCAAGGGCATCGGCCATGCGCCGGATCGCAGACAAGTTCACCACTAGGTGGTGGGTGATCGGTCGACCCAACTTGCGCGCCAATTCCCGTTTGAGCAGATCGGTGCCCCCGAGGCTGTAGAGAGCGTTGATTTTGTGGGGTCCGTAGCCTTCGGCCTCGATGTAGGTGTCCCGAGGTACCTGGGTGATCCGGGTGATGCCCCCATCCACCCGCAGGCTGGCGATCACATCGGTGTTGCCACCACCCACATCGGTGCCGAGCAGCAGGATGTCTTGATTGGTGATGCCGCTCCAGGCCGCGAACGGATTGGTGATGGCGTTACTTGCGCCTGAGGCGGTGTCGCTGAGCAGTTCGGAGAGGGGACCCGCCAGCAACAGGCCTCCGCCGAGGCCGACCCCGATCGCCAGCAGGACGGCACCGCGTTTACTCCGCTTGCGGGGCCGCTTGGCCGGAGGGGTTCTCATCCCCTGAAAGCTATTGCACCAAGCGAACCTTTCACAAATGGGGGCTTGCCGCTGACCAGAGCGGCCAGGCTCGAACGAGTTGATGAAGCTGTTGAGGCAGGCTTGCAGGGGCTGCTGTGGCAAAAAAGCAGAGACCACTGCCAAGAATTCACCCAGCGCCTCAGCCGGCGCGACCATTCGATCGTTACTGCGCCGAAAGGTTTAGATCCTGAACTGGATCTGCCCCAAGATCGTGCTGCTGCCGGTCACGATGAACTGAATGCCGATCGCCAAGGTGAACAAGCCCATTACTTTGATTAGCACTGTCATGCCCACATGACCCAGCATCAGCGTGAGGCGGGCGGCGAACACGAACATCAGCGCGATGATCAGAGCCATCGCCAAAATCGCAGCAAACAGCTCGATGTGTTGATTGAAGCTGGTGGCGCTGTTGGCATAGACCGTGATCGTCGACATCGTGCCGGCACCAGTGGTGAGCGGTAGCGAGATCGGCACGATCGCTGAGGAGGCCATCTGCCCCATATCCATGTGGCTTACGTCGCAGTTCTTCTCGTGTGAGTCGCCCGGAGCTGTTGCATTTAGCATTTTTAGGCCGCTCGCCCCCAGCAACAAGCCACCGGCGATCTGGAATGCGCTAACTCCGATACCAAAGAACTGGAGCACCGCCGTGCCGAGGAAGTAGGCACCCAGCATGATCAGCAAACTTGAGAAGCTGGCAAGCGTGATCACGCGACTTACCTGGCGATTCGGCAACCCCTCGCTGAGGGTAAGGAAGGGCCCTATGGCCGGGAAGTTGTTGGCCACGGCGAACAGCCCCAGCAGGTAGTGCTGAAAGGTGCTGGGTAGAAGTAAATCGTGATTGAGCGCCATGGGGAAAAGCGGTGTAGCCCCATCATTCCGCGAGCCACTGCCGATGATCAACTCTGCAAAAAAATAACCCTGCCGTGGAGCTTCCGCGGCAGGGTTGGTGTAGCTCAGCTCAGAGCCGGAGAGCTTGGCGTACAGGCTGATGGGTTGGTTTTACCAGCGGTTGCCGCCACCACCGCCATATCCGCCACCACCGCCACCACGATTGCCACCGCCACCGCCGTAGCCCCCACGGCCGCCACCACCGCCGCCACCTTCACGGGGAGTGGCTTTGTTGACGCGAATCATGCGCCCCATCCATTCGACGTCTTGAAGGTCGTCAATGGCCTTTTGTTCGGCCGCATCGTCGGCTAACTCGACAAAGGCGAAGCCCCGCTTGCGACCGGTTTCCCGGTCAAGGGGCAGGCTGCACTGGCGCACCTCTCCGTATTGGCCGAAGAGATCAAGCAAGTCCTCGCGTTCGGCTTGGAACGAAAGATTGCCAACGTAGATAGTCATTAATGAAGCAAATCCTGGAACTGATTCGGACGTGGCTGCGGTTCTTAGTGGCCCTAGTGGGAGCTAGGGGTGCCTAAAGACAGGCCGTACCCTTTGAATCATGGCCAACAATACTGGGTGGTTTGGCCCCTAGCTGGCACTCGCGGAGCGTTTCATGGAGAACCGTAAAGCGGTTCTGAAGAGACTCTGAGGTTCAACCGGTGATCCCGGATGTCGTCCCAATGTCAGCAAACTCTGATCAACGCAGACCCATGATCACAGCGCCTGTGCCTTGGAGCCTCGCCTGGCGTGAGGATGGCGAGCTTGCCACCCAGGATCGTTTTGACCTGCTGCAGAGCCTGGTTGCTTGCGAAAGTGCAGAGACTCAATCGACGTTGATCGCGGCCGTGGAGCAGTTGTCGGTTACTGATTTGACCAGCCTGAGTGTGGGAGGCGTGACCAGTCTTTGCGCCTGAAGCGGCGCTAGGTGCTGGGCTTGCTCACGGAGCGCTGGTCCAAGGTCCGCCCGCAGGCGTCATGGGCGTCCTCCACGTCGCTGCCCTTGGCAACTCGCTCACCAACGCAGGCGCAGGTGCGATCGAGTTGGGCAGCGGGGGCAACTTTGCCCTCTCTATGCAGTTCGGCTTGGTAAGCCGACAGGCAGAAGGCTTTCACTACCTCGGCAACGCTGATAGAGCGGCTGGCTGGAACCAAGGACACCAGCCCCAGGCAAAGCAGTCCGATTAGGACCGGGCGCGGGGGGCTGAGGTTCATAGAGCAAAAGGGCGGAAGCCCGAGGCGTTCACCCCTGGAACCTGGAAAGTTGCAGGGGTTTGTTCATCACCCGAAGTTGGCGCAGACCCTGAAAAACGTCCTCGGGCATGCCCTTGGGTAGGTCCACGGTGCTGTGGGTGTCGAAGATCTGGATGCGGCCGATGGCTCGCCCGTTCAGACCAGCCTCATTGGCAATGGCACCCACGATGTTGCCGGGCTTGATGCGGTCGCGCCAGCCCAGTTCCACCCGGAAGCGCTCCATGTGATCTTCTGGCGGACCCACGGGGCGTTCGCCCCTGGGAGCTCCCCGGCCCACATCACGGCCAACCTCCCGACCCATTTCCCGGCCCCGTCCCCGGTCCCGGCCGAAGTCGCGACCGCCATCCCTACCGCCATCGCGGCCTCCATCGCGGCCAGGACCGTTCTGACGCACTTGTTGGAAGTTCTCTTCGCCCTGCAACAGCAGGGGCTTGCCCACCAGGCTCAGCTCGAGGGCCGCCAGGGCTAACTGCTCAGGGCTGGAGCCCAGCTCCTGGCCTACCCGTTGCAGGATTTCGCTGAGTAGGGCCCGTTCCTGCTCGCTGCTGGCTGGCATTTGCAGGCAGTTGGTGAGCTTGGTGCGCATCCGGTCGAGCCGGTTTTGATTGATGGTGGCGTTGCTTGGCACCTCCATCTCTTCGATCGGCTTGCCCACGGCCCGCTCCATGCCGCCCAGGAAGCGGCGCTCCCTCGGGGTTAGGAACAGGATGGCGTCGCCGCTGCGGCCAGCCCGACCGGTTCGGCCAATTCGGTGGACATAGGCCTCCGAATCGAAGGGGATGTCGTAGTTGATCACCAGGCTGATCCGATCTACATCGAGTCCGCGGGCAGCCACATCGGTGGCCACCAGTACGTCGACCTGGCCGCTCTTAAGCCGCTCGATGGTGCGCTCTCGCTGGGCTTGGGGCACGTCGCCGTTGAGCACGGCAACGTCGTAACCGTGCTGTTCAAGCGATTCGGCCACGGTGAGGGTGATCGCCTTGGTCCGGGCAAAAATGATCACACCCTCACTGGTCTCTGCCTCCAGTACCCGCTCCAGGGCTGCTTGCTTGTGGGGCGCATGCACCATCAAGAAACGCTGACGGATGCGGCTGGCATCTGCGGCCTTTTGCTTAATCGTGATCTCAGCAGGAGCGTTGAGATATTTCTGCGAAATGCGCCGGATTTCGGCCGGCATGGTGGCAGAGAACAGCACCACTTGACGCTGCTCAGGTAGTTGTTCGAGCACCCATTCGACGTCGTCGATGAAGCCCATGCGCAGCATTTCATCGGCCTCGTCCAGCACCAGAGCGCGAAGACTGGAGAGATCGAGGGTGCCTTGACGCATGTGGTCCATCACCCGGCCGGGGGTGCCCACCACGATTTGTACGCCGCGCTTGAGCTGATGGATCTGGTCGCGGAAATCAGCGCCGCCGTAGATCGCCAGGGTGCGCACACCAGGTAGGTGGCTGGCATAGCTGTTAAAGGCGTCGGCTACCTGCAGGGCCAATTCCCTTGTTGGGGCGAGCACCAGCACCTGGGGCTTGCGCTGCTCGGGATCTAGGGCCGCCAGCATTGGCAGGGCGAAGGCAGCGGTTTTGCCGGTGCCTGTTTGGGCCTGTCCCACCAAGTCGCGGCCGAGCATCAGCTCAGGGATGGCGGCCTTTTGAATTGGTGAGGGCTCCTGATAGCCGATGGCTTCAAGGGCCTTCAGCAGTTCTGGGCCAAAGCCAAAGCGGGCAAAGCCCGAGGCAGTGGTTGGTTCTGTCTTGATTTCAGCTGTGCTGTTTTCAACTGAAATCAACTCAGCTGAATTGATTTCGGGGGTGTTGTTTTCAGTTGTTTGGGAGGGCGCGTCAATGTCGACGGAGCAAACAAAGTTGCCGCCGTTGGCGTGTTCGGTCACGGGATGCAAAAGGCCTGGTTAATCAGGGCTTGGTGAAGTCCTTGAACGCAGGCCGGCAGAAACCCAATGGAGCCTAGAAATACTGAACGGATGGGCCGTTGCGGGGCAACTGAAGCTGCACTGCTTTACCCGATGTTCAGTTGTTCAGACCCTCAATTAACAAAACTGCCCTGCCCTTGAAAAAGGCTGAAAACAAATATTATCACCTCCCCGTCCGCTTCAGTTGCGGCCGAAGTCGTCCGCCAGGCGCTCGATGTCCGCTTCGCTCAGCCAGCCACCACGCTGCACCTCCACGATCTCCAGATCCGCCATACCTCCTTGGGCCCGGTGAATTGCCCCTTGGGGGATGAAGACGCTGGTCCCTGCCGTTGCGGTGATGGCTTCCTCCCCCACCTGTAGTTCACCGTCGCCGGCCACCACCACCCAATGCTCACAACGGTGGTGGTGGCGTTGCAGGCTCAGCCGCTGGCCGCGGTGGATCAGTAGCCGTTTGACCAGGTATTGATCACCGCTGGCCAGCTCTTCAAACCAGCCCCAGGGACGTAACACCCGACCGGCGGGACTGTGGGGCTCAGGGCTAATCACAATTTCAGGCTGGCAGCCGCCGCCGAGCCGCGCAAGGGGGTGATCAGGCAGGCCCGCTGTCTGGCCCTGGTTAGGGCTGTGTAGAGCAGGCGCCGTTGGGGTCTGCCGGTGTCGGGCATCAGCACCCACACATCTTCGGCCTCACTGCCCTGGGCCTTGTGCACCGTGAGGGCCAAGGCTGGTTCGGCTTCGGGTAGCTGGGCCGGGTGAATCCAGAGCGGCTCGCTACCACCCTGGTTTGCAAACAGCAGGCGGCGTTCGCGCCCTCGATTGGCTTCCCTTTCCACCACCAGCCCCACGTCGCCATTGGCGAGCCCCAGTTCGCTGAGGTTGTGGCGGCACAGCACGGGCGTGCCCACTGGCCAGAATTGGGGCGAGCGGGCCGCCGCCTCCCCCAGCAGGGCCTGGTGGATTGCCTCCACCCCCCAGCGGCCCCGCCGCAGCGGTGTCAGAACTAGGAAGTTGTCCAGGCCCGCAAGCAGGCTGGCGGTGACGGCGGGATCGTCCAGATCGCCTGCCAGGCAGCACTCCTGCAGCTGGTGCTGGTGCTGCCGCAGTCGCTGCAGCAGCTCTGCTGGCAGCTGGCGTGGGTTGGCGGGCAGCCAGCGCAGGTTGTCGTCAGAGTTCAGCGGTGTGAGCAGGTCCTCGAGGGGCTGCTCAGCCTCCCTTAGGGCCGCTGCTACCGCAGCGATGGCCCCGTTGTTGCGGTAAGTGGTGCGCAGCTCGATGGCAACTCCGCCCAGGGCCTGGCGGCGTTCGGGTGCCTGCAGCTCCAGCAGCACTGGCCCAGGGCCTACCGGTGGCAACTGGGCCGCGTCCCCCACCAGCACCAGCCGGCAGCTGGGGGGTAGGGCTTCCAGCAGGGCCTGCATCAGGGGGAGGTCCACCATCGACACCTCATCCACCACCAGCAGGTCGAGGGCAAGGGGGTGCTGGCGGTTGCGGCCGAAGCGCTCGCCGCGGCTCTCCAGTAGCCGGTGCAGGGTGCTGCAGGGAAGTTGCAGGCTGCTGCTGGCTAGGGCTGCCCGCAGCCGACTCGCCGCCTTGCCCGTAGGGGCTGCTAGCTGAATGCGGCTGCCTGGTTGCTGGGCGAGCACCGCCGCCAACATGCGAGCCACGGTGCTGGTTTTGCCGGTGCCCGGACCGCCCTCAAGCAGCACCAGTCCGTATTGCAGCACCGCCGTGACGGCCCGCTGCTGGTCAGGATCCAGCCCGTCGCTGCAGCTTGCGTCGGGGCTCGCATCTGGCAGCTGCAACTGGGCCCGCTCGATCAGAGCCTGCAGCACCTGCTGGCGCTGGCGCTGCCAGCGGCGCCACAGCAGCCGGTCGCCCTCCAGCACCAGGGGACCATCCGGCTCGGCGCCCAGGGGTGAAGCCTCCAGGGCGAGGCGATGTTCGGCGCTGGGCAGGTTGATTTCCAGGCGACCCTCCGCCAGGGCGGCAGCCAGGTCAGTGATCAGTTCCGCCAGCAGTGGATCGGGGCTGCTGCCATGCAGCCGCGGCAGGGCTTCAGCCAGTGCCGCTGCCAGGGTCTGGAGCCAGCGAGGTTGCTCTAGGGGTGTGGGGCTGCTCATGGTGTGCCCCCCAGGGCCTGGTCCAGTTGGAGCAGGCGGGCCAAGGGCGGCTGCTCCACAAACATGCCGGGCACCGCGCTGGCTGTGGTGGGTCCTGGCACCCCGCGCAGGAACACGTAGACGTAGCCGCCCAGGTGCTGCTCGGGTCGGTAGCCGGGCAGGCGCCAGCGCAGGTAGCGGTGTAGGGCTACCAGGTACAGGTGGGCCTGCAGGGGGTAGTGGTTGGCGGCCATCAGCTCTGCCATGGCTGCTGCTCCGTAGTGGCGTGGACCGCAGTGGAGCGGCTGCCCCTGGTCGTCGCGCTCGCCCAGCCAGTTGCTCTTCCAGTCGGCCACCCACCAGCGCTCGCCCTGTCGAAATACCAGGTCGATCGAGCCGGTGAGAAAGCCCCGGCTTTCCACTTTCAGCTGGGCAAGCTGCTCGGCGTAAGCGCTGCCAAACCAGCCTTCGGGATGGTCGGCAAATGGACGCGCCAGGTCTGGGCTGCGCACCAGGCCGAGGGGCAGATCGAAGTTCATCTCATTGAGGCGGGCACCGCGCTCAAGCTGGGCCAAGCTGAAGTCGTTGCAGGGGCCACCCAGGGGCGTGTGCCGCAGCTGCTCCAGCCCAATTAGCACCGTTTCGCCGTGCTGGGCAGCGATACCGGCCCGCTGCAGCTCGCGGCCCACCAGCTCGGCCTGGGCTGCCAAGGGTTGGCAGTAGTCGAGCTGCTCAAGGATGCGGTGCAGACAGTCGCCGGCCTGGGCGCCCCGGGGGAAGGGGGCCAGAGGGCTGTCCTGGGGCCAGGCGCCGGGTGATGCCAATGCCTCGAGTTCGGTGACGATGGCATCGGTTTCGCGGCCCTCCTCCACGGCTGCGGGGGCGGCGCTGTGGCTGCCCTGGGTCCAGCTGGTGTAGCTGCTGCGGCCCCAGCTGCTGTCGAAGCCATGGCTGGGTACGGGGCCCCGCTGCAGGGCTAGGCCAGCGGCTGCCGGGCCTGGTTTTAGCTGGCTGCGCTGGCCGTTGGCGGGAGGCTGCACCAGGGTGAGGGGCAGCTGGCGGCGGGCGATTGCCTGCTCCAGCCGCTCGCGCCACTCCGCATCACTGCGGCCGCTGTAGGGGTCGTGGTCGCTGGCGGGGGGCTGCTCCTGGTCGAACAGCCAGGGGTGCAGCGGATTGCCCTGCTGGCCCAAGGCCGGGCCCCAGGCCAGCACCAGCAGCAGCTTGGCCCGGGTGGCGGCGACATAGGCAAGTCGCTCCCGCTCCTGGAGCTCGGCCCCAAGCTGCTGCTGGCTGGCGCTCTGGCCTGGCCCCCAGTTGTTGTTCAGGTGTAGGTCGAGCACGGCTTCGGCCTGCCCGCCTTCAGGTCCGCCCGGGTGCCAGCGCACGCCGATGGACTGGCCGCTGCGGCTCTCAGCGCCGGCTTGCCAAAGGTAGGGACAGAGCACCACTGGATATTCCAGACCCTTGCTGCGGTGAACCGTCAGCACCGATACGGCCTCATCCACCACGTCGCTGTGGGGCTGGTGGGCTTCGGGGATGTCCCGGTCGGGATCGAGCCGTAGACGCCGCAGCCAGTCGGCTGCCGCTGCGGGACCCAGTTGGTCGGCATGGAGCCGCACGGCTACCAATTCACCGCACTGCTGTAAGTCCGCCAGCAGCCGGCCGCCGAGGGATAGCTGGGCCAGCCCCTTTTGCTCCAGCAGGCTCGCCAGCACCCCAAGCAGGCCGCGGCGGGGTAGTTCAAGGGCCAGCTGGGCTAGGCGTGCAGCCAGGTTGCTCCAGGCTTCGGGGCTTGCGGAGGCGATTTGCTCCGCGCTCCAGCCCAGCAGGGGAGAGGCGGCCAGCAGCCGCAGACGCTGGGTCCGGCCTGGTTCGGCCAGGGCATCGAGCAGTCGTTGCAATGCAGAGGCGCCGGCGCTTTCAAGCACGTCCCCCTGGCTCACCAGCTTGCTGGCTATGCCGCAGCGATCGAGGGCGGCGCGCAGCGCTTCGGCCTGACGGTGGGTGCCCACCAGCACGCATAGGTCGTTGGGGCCCAGGGGTTGGCGCTGCTCGCCCCGCTGTTGCATCAGCCCCTGGTTGAGCAATTCGGCGCTGAAGCAGGCGATCTGGTCGGGAAGTTGCCGCTCCAGGGCGCTGCGGCTGGGTGGTTTCTCACCAGCCAGCCGGCTGCCGCCGAGCCAGAGCAGCTGCAGGGGGTGCTGGCCGGCCGGTAGGAGCAGTTTGGAGTCGGTCGCCTGGGGCTGCACCTCCGGTACGGGCAGGTCGCTGCGGCGCAGCCCCGGCCCCATCAGGCCGTTGAGGCCGGCGACCAGGGCCTCGCTGGAGCGGTAGTTGTCGCGGAGGCTGCTGATGCCGCCAAAGCTGGCGGCGGCCTGACGGGCCCGCAGGTAAGTGCGCAGGTCGCCGCCGCGGAAGCGATAGATCGCCTGCTTGGGATCTCCCACCATCACCAGTCGGTGCCGCTCAGGCTGGAAGGCCCGCGCCAGGATGCGCCACTGGATCGGATCGGTGTCCTGAAATTCATCGATCAGGGCAACGGCATAGCGGGCTCCCACCGCCTCTAGCAGGGGGGTACTGGCCTGCTCGCCCGGATCAAGACCCTCCAGCAGTTGGGCGAAACCAAGCCTTCCGCTCTGGCGCCGCCGCCGGCCCAGTTCAGCCCGGCCCCAGTGGCAGGCATGCAGCAGCAGGGCTTCTGCTGGTCCATCTAAAACCTGGGCGATCGCCTCCTGCAGGGGGCGTACGGGCAGGGAGGAGGGGCCGGGGCCTTCCCCATCGCCAGGTTCGAGGCTGCGGGCAACTTTGAGAAAGGCGCCGGGGTGGAAGTAATCGCGCAGCAGGCCCTGGCCGCCGCCCTGGCTGCCTGCCGTGGCGCCGTAGTCGCCGCCGATGGGCTGGGCAGCGATCCAGCCCCGCACCAGAGCGCAGCGGTCCTTGGTGGGTTTGGGAACGAAGGGGCTGGTGGTTTTGAAGCCCTGGCCGCGCCATTGGCTGGCAGCGGCGCAAAAGCCGGCCTCCAGTGCTTGGCCGTGGCTGGCCCAGAGCTGCTGGAAGTTGTGCCACGCCTCGTTCCATAGGGCCTCGAGCTGGGGCGCCAAGGGGGCGTCGGCCCGCAGGGTTGCCGGCAGGGAATCCAGGCCTAGGGCTGGATCGCCGTCTAGCTGGCGCAGCAGGCCCTCGAGGCTTTCGGGGCCGCCAACCTGTTGCTGTAGCCCGGCCAGCAGGTGGCTTGGCAGGGGCAGCACCTGCTGTTGCCAGTAGTCGTGTGCCACCTGGCGCACCAGGGTGCCCTTGTCGGTTTCGAGCTGCAGCTCCGGTGGCAGGCCCGCTTCCAGGGCGTGGCGCTGCAGGGTGCGGCGGCAGAAACCGTGGATGGTGGTGATGTCGGCGGCATCCAGTTCCTCTAGGGCCAGCAGCAGCCGGGCCCGCAACTTTTCGGCCCGCGGTCTTTGCTGCTCCAGCCAGGTGGCCAGGGTGGGATCGGGCGGCTCCAGATCTGGATTTTCCAGCCCTGCCAGGGCCCGCTGCAGGCGCTGGCCGATGCGATCGCGCAGTTCGGCGGCGGCGGCCTCGGTGAAAGTCACCACCAGCAGCTGGCGCAGCCCTAGCTCGGCCTCGGCCACGTAGCGCAACACCAACTGGGCCAGGGCGAAGGTTTTGCCGGTGCCGGCGCTGGCCTCCAGCAGCCGCAGCCCGGGATCCAGGGGAAAGGCATTGGCATCAAATGGTTGTGGGAGTGGCAGGGGCTGTTCAGGCGACCAAGCCTGCTCGCTGCCGGCAGACAGGTTCATATCAACCGCTCCCGCAGGGGACCAAGCAGCTCCCCAGCCCGGGCGGCTAGCTCACCGCTGGCCAACAGGGCGGCGCCGCTGAGTTCAGATCCGAAGCAGAGGGCCTGCTCCGGATCAAGCCGCTCGCCGCGTCTCTGAAAACCGCCCTCCCAGGTTTCGATGGCCCGTGCTTCACCCTTATCGAGCAGGGCCCAGCCGGTTTCCGGTGGCACCGGCCAGCAGCTCTGGCGCCATTGCTGGCGCAACTCCAGCAGCCGCAGTAGTTCGGCCCGGGCGCTCTCTACCTGCGGCGCCTGCAGCCGCAACTGCACGCCGAAGTCCTTGGCACCCCGGGCCACCAGCACCCCATCCAGCGGCCCTTGGTCGGCGGCGGCGGCCAGCAGCAGCGCCAGCCACAGCTCCAGCCGGTGGCGGCTGCGCGGTTTGGCGGTGTGCAGCACCAGCACCGAGCTCCCCCGCCACTGCAGCTCCTGCTGGCAGTTTTGCCAGAGGGCTAGCTGGCGGCGCTCGGGGCCCAGGGCCTCGAGGCTGGCGTGCAGGCTGCGCCAGCGCTGGCTGAGCCCGCCGGCCTCCAGTTCGCCTGCCGCCAGAGGAGGTAGCAAGCCCTGGCCGCGGTGGCGAGCCAGCCAGCCGGCGGGCCCATCGAGGGCTGGGTCGCTGGGGCTTTCGAGGGCCTGGCGCAACAGCAGCGCCCGCCTGCGCTCATCGAGGCTGAGGGGCTCGAGGTCGTCGAGGCCGTCGGCCCATTCCAGCGGCCTTAGCCCCAATTCAGCCAGCCAGCTGGCCTGGGGGGCAAGCAGCCAGTCGCGCAGATCCCCGTAGGCATCGCTGGGCTGGGCAGGGGGCGCGCTAGGGGGTTCGCTGGCCGCCAGGGGCCGGGGCGGTTGCGGTGAGCCACTCTGCTGGCGGGGTTGATCGAGCAGCAGGCGGGCCTTCAGCAGGCGCTCGTCGCAGCTGCCGGGCGGCCGCTCGCCGCTGGCTTGGAAATTGGCCCGGTCGAGGGGGTTGGCGGGGTGAGTTATCACCAGTTCGCTACCGCGACAAGGCAGCTGTCCCTGCAGCCACTCGAGCCACTGGCGCACCGGGGTGGCCGGTGGCAGCTCTTCGCCGCTGCGGGGGTCGCGGCTGCTCCAGGTCACCAGCAGATGGTCGCGGGCTGAGAGCAGGGCCTCCAGCAGCACGTAGCGGTCCTGGTCGGCCGGATTGGGATCGCCGAGGCGGCGCTGCTGCTCCAGCAGGTGGAAGCCGGGCCGCTTGCTCTGACGGGGATAGGCGTTTGCATCTAGCCCCATCAGCACGATCACCCGATGGGGAATCGCCCGCATCGGCTCGAGGGCGCTGATGGTGAGGGCGCCGCTGCGGTGGCCAAACCGGCCCGAATCGGCAGCCAGGCGCTCATCGAGCACTGCAGCTACCACGGGTGCGGCTAACTCCAGGTCACAGCCAGCGGCGGCCTGCTGCCAGTCGTCAATGGCGGCTAGCACCAGGGGTAGCTCCCAGTCCTGGCCACTCCCGCCAACCTGGTCGCCGTCGCCGAATAGGTCGCTCAGCAAGGCCCTTAGGCAGGTGTTCCAGGCCAGGCAACAGCGGGGTCGCCGCAGCTCCACCAGCCAGTGGCGCAGCCGGGTGAGCAGGTGCAGCCAGCGGCCCAACAGCTCGATGCTCTCGCCACTGGCCAGGGGGGCGGTGGCGGCCGGGGCCAGGCCGGGGTCGCAGGGCAGCACCAGACCCAGCAGCAGCCGATCGATCACCCAGCTGAGGCTGCCGCTGCCCAGGCCGCCGCGCTCCTTTGCATCGAGGCCCCAGTGGAAGCCGCCCCGCTGCAGCAGGGGATGCAGGGCCGCCATCTCGGCACCGCTGAGCTGGAAATGCCCCTGCAGCGCCGGACTCTCCAGCAGGGTTTCCAGGGCGGAGGCGGTTAGCCGCTCCCCCGCCAGCCGCAGCAGCTCCAGCAAGCTGCGGCTGAGGCTGGCTTCGCTCTGCTGGCTGCGGTCGGTGAGGCGCCAATTGAGGGGCACCCCAGTGGCCTCCTGATCGCCAAATACGGCCGCCACCAAAGGCGCTAGGCCATCCACCTGAGGCGTCATCACCAGCACATCGCGGGGCTGGAGCGTGGGATCGGCGGCCAGCAGCTGCAGGATGCGGTCCCGCACCACCTGCACCTGGCGCAGGGGGCCGGGACAGCGGTGGAACTCCAGGGAGCTGTCTGCCGGTGCCCGCTGCAGCAGGGGTTGGGCAGCCGGATCCGCCAGTTGTTGCTGCAGCTGATGCAGCAGGGGCGCTGGCCCCTGGCCCCGATGGCTGCTGGCTGGGGCCACAAACAAATCCTTTTCCCGCCACTGGCCCTGGAGGCTCTCGCCGCTGCCTTCGAGCAACTGCTGAAACTCGCCGCCGAGTCGGCCGAAGCGGGCCTCCAGGCCAGGGGCTTGCAGTAACCAGTCCCCATCAAGGGGCTGCTGCAGTGCGATCGCCTCGCTGAGCAGCTGGCGGCGGCTGGTGCAGCGCTGCCACAGGTCGCGGCAGGGGGTGAGCAGGTAAAGGTCCACATTTGTGTGCACGCTCAGGGCCTGCAGCAGCTGCACCTGGATCGGCGCCAGGCTGCTGAGCCCAAACAGGCGCAAGGGATCGGGCAGGCTGCCGGCCGGCGGCGCCTTGATCTGCAACTGGGCTATGGCCTCCAGCACCTGCAGGCCGAAGGGCTTCACCCCCAGGCGCTCCCGTAGCCGCCCCACCAGCAGCCGCTGCCACTCCTGCTCCGGCGGCAGGGGTGGGCCGTCCTCCCCACACCACCAGGCGGCGAGCATCTCAGGGCGATACAGGGCAAGGTCGTCTAGGGCATCGGCGATGCTGCGGCCCAGCTGCCATTGGGCCAGCTCGAGTTTGCTGCCGTGCTGGGGGTAGCGGCCTAGCCAGTGCTTAAGCGAGGTAGCTTCTGGCTGCTCCACAAGCTGGGGGAGCAGCTCCAGCACGGGCCACACCAGCTGGCTGGCACGCCAGGGATCCTGGTCAGCGCCGTTTTCGCCCAGCACCCCATTAACCATTTGGCGCAGCTGGCTGCCAGGAAATGGGTAGCGGATGTTGGCGGCGATGCCGCCGAGTCCCGCGGCCAGCTGTTCACCAAGCCAGCGGCTGGTGGGCCAGGTATTCACCACCACCTGCACCGTCTCGAGCGGCCCGGGAGGTGTGAGCAGCAACTGGGCGGCCAGGAGTTCGGCTAGATGTTCGGCCCGGTTGCCCCGGAAAACTGTGAGCACAACAGATGCTCAGCGGTGGGTCATCAAGGCAGGCAGCCTGCCAGCTCCTGGCTGAGGGAGGAGAGCCGGCGCTCTTGCAAGCCGTAAACGGCCTGAATGGCTCCGGTTTCGGGGCAGTAGGCCGAAAGCTCCCCGCCGTAGCAGGCGCCGGTATCCACCATCACGATCTGGCCGAGGCGACGCACTTGGTGCCCGGGGGTGTGGCCGATCACTACCTCACCGAAGCGACCGTCGTAGGCCTGCCAGAAGGGCATGCGGATGCTGAGGTCGGGTTCCCAGGTGTCGGGATTGAAGCCAGCGTGGGTGGCGAGCCAGCCTTTGCCGGCGTAGGTGAGGGGCAGCTGCTCCAGCCGCTCCTGCCAGATGCGGCAGTGGCGATCCCCGAGCTGCCGATAGGTGTCGCAGCCGGCCAAGGCCCGTTGAGCGGTCCAGTCGCCCTGCCGCAGGGCGGCCACCAGATCGGCTTCGTGATTTCCCATCAACCAGATGGCCCGACCGGAGCTCACCAGGCCCCAGGCCAGCTCCATGGTGCGGCGGATCTGGGGTCCGCGGTTGATCACATCACCGCAAAGCACAATTTTGTCGCCGGCTGGCAGACGAGCAAGCAGCCGCTCAAGCGCGTCGGCACAGCCGTGGACGTCCCCGATCACCCAGTGGTGGCAGGAACGTGAAGGGGGCGTCATCAGTCCATCGCGTTGGTTCCAGTCTTGCCTGCCTGACGGCCACTTGTCAGCCCCCCAGCAATTCATGTCGACCGGCCAGCGCTGGTACGGTCGCCCCACCCAGTGACAGTCAGATGAATCCAGCGTCGTTGTCGGTGGTCCAGCGGGTAAACGCCCTGGTCAAAGCCCTAAATGGGGCTAAACGCACCAATGAGGCCTTGGCCCGCTGCGGTAACGGTGAGGAGATGCTCGACGTTCTGCTCGATGCCTCCGCCAAGCTCGGTCTGGGGCTCAGTCGCCAGCAACTTGCCAATACGCCCCCAATCCGCGATTGGGTCTGGTGGAAGAACAAGGAAGCCCTGCTCACCATTGGCGACGACAAGCCTCGCTACCAACAGGATGGCGGTCAAGGAGCCTCCGATGACGGGCCGCGCAAACGCTTTCTGGGGCTTTTTTAGGACGCGCTGGCCAGGGCGTCGGGGATGGCGGCACTGGGGGCTTCAAAGCGACCGGTGGCCACAAATTCCAGGCGCAGCTTGAGAAAGGTGATGAATTTCTCATCGGTGGACACCACCGCCGCCGCCGGCCGCGGCACGGCGCTGCCGATCGGTTCGAGTTGGGGTGCCTCGAGAAAGGCCGGCCGTTTCACCAACCAGAAGTCGATTTCCTTGCCCTGTTCTCCGTAGTGGCGCACCCTTTCGCGCAGCACCTCCTCAAGGGGCTCCTCAACGGTGAGGAACGCTTCGCTGGCGGCGATGAAGTGATAGGTGCTCATAGCTGGCGGCTGCCGAACAGGGGGTCGCGGCGCGGATTCTGTATCAGCGCCTTCATCTGCCGAACAGCTTCTTCTAGGCCCACCGCCAAGGCCCGGGCCACGATTGTGTGCCCGATGTTGAGCTCCTCCATGCCTTCGATGGTGGCGATGGGCTCCACGTTTTGGTAGGTGAGGCCGTGGCCGGCATTTACCCGCAGCCCGAGGCTGCGGGCGATGAAGCTCCCCTCCGTGAGCCGGGCCAGCTCGGCTGGCTGCGAACTCCAGTCGGCTTCGGCGTAGGCGCCGGTGTGCAGCTCCACCCAGCGGGCGCCGGTGGCGCGGCAGGCCTCCAGCTGGCTCGCCTCAGCGTCCACAAACAGGCTCACGCCGATGCCGGCGTCTTGCAGCGCACCCACCAGAGCGCTGAGAGCTGGCTGCTGGCCCGCTACATCGAGGCCGCCCTCGGTGGTTACCTCCTGACGCTTCTCCGGCACCAGGGTCACCATGTCCGGCTTGAGGCGTAGGGCGATCGCCTCCATCTCAGCTGTGGCGGCCATCTCCAGATTGAGCCGGCTGCGCACGGTTTGACGCAGTAGCTCCACATCGCGGTCCTGAATATGGCGCCTGTCTTCCCGTAGGTGCACGGTGATGCTGTCAGCCCCCCCCAGCTCGGCCAGCAGGGCATAGCCCACTGGATCGGGCTCCACCGTGCGGCGGGCCTGGCGCACATTGGCGATGTGGTCGATGTTGACGCCGAGGCTGGCCATGGCTGGGGAGTGGTTGGCAGGCGGTGAACTCGCCCAAATCCTATGGATACTGCAACCTGCGCCGGCTCGGGACGCCAGTCCAACTGCCCGCGCTCGCGCCGAGCTCCATTGGCTAGCCCCTAGTTTTGAGGTTGCTCGCAATTAACTGGTTGTTGGCGGTTCAGTCCGGCCCATCGGCGTTGTCCACCCAGGCCCCCTCTTCCAGGGAACAGGGGCTCTGCAATGGCATCAGCCCCTGGCTGGCACCGCTCGCCATGGTGGCTAGCCAGGACATTTGCCTGCGCTTCTTTTTCCGCAGCGTCCAGGTGCTCGGTAGCGAAAATCTGCCTCTCAGCGGGCCCCTGCTCCTAGCTCCGACCCACCGGGCCCGCTGGGATGCCCTGCTGTTGCCCCACGCCGCAGGCCGCCGCGTCACCGGCAGGGATTGCCGCTTCATGGTCACGGTTGATGAGATGCGCGGGCTGCAGGGCTGGTTTTTGCACCGGTTGGGCTGCTTCCCCGTGAGTCAGGGGCGCCCCTCACTGGCCAGCCTGCGCTACGCCGTTGACCTACTGGCTGCCGGCGAGCAGCTAGTGGTTTTCCCGGAGGGGCGCATCGTGCGCGAGGAGATTCCCATGCGGCTGCACCAGGGCCTCGCCCGCTTGGCCATGTTGGCCGCTGGCCAGGGCGTGACGGTGCCGGTGGTGCCGGTGGGCATCGCCTACGGCCATCGCCCCCCCCGCCGTGGGGATGGGGCCGTGCTCTGTTTCGGCCCACCTCTCAGCTTGGAGGGCCAGGGAAGGCAAGCTGCTAGCGCTTTCACCGCCCACCTCGCCGCAGCCATGGCCGTGGTTGAAGGCCAGGCCCAGGAAGCCCTGGGCCTGGCCCCCTAAAGTTGATTCATATTCGTTTGCTGGTTGTGCGTAGGCCATCCCGCTTGATTTGCGGCTCTGCTTTGGCCTTGATGGCCCTCGCTGCTCCCCTGGCTCCGGCCCAGGTGCAGGCTCAGCAGGAGCCCCAAAAGGCCCTGGAGTCCACCGGCAGTCCGTTCAATCTTGAGGCGGTGCGCGCCCTGCTGGTGCGCGGTGACGCCGCAGTTGCCAAGGGCAATCTGGCCGAAGCCCGCAAGCTCTACGACCAGGCCCGAGATGCCTGTCGCCGCCTGCTCGGCTTTTATCGCGACCTGAGCGGCTCCTTCCGCGGACTCGATGCCCGCATCCCCCGCGAAATGGATCAGAAGGGGCGGGAAGCTTTGGAAACCATGGCCCAGGCGAACCTGCGCTTGGCGGCCCTGTTCCGTCGCCAAAACCAGCCTGAGGTGGCGGTGCCCCTGCTGGTCGAGGTGGTCAAGGTGATGACCCCGGCCAGCCCAGAGGGCCGCAAGGCTTTCCAGAGCCTGGTCGAGATTGGCTTCGCCGCCACTCCCTACACAGCAGGGGCCGCGGCAACCCCTGGCAGCTGACCACTAGATTTCCCCCGTTCGCTGCCTCGTCGCTTCGATGGTGCATCCAGACCAGGTGAAGGCCGCAATCACCTTGGCCATGCCCGATGCCCAGGTGGAGGTTGAAGACCTCACCGGGGGTGGCGACCACCTGCAGGTCACGGTGATTTCCGCAGCGTTCGACGGCCTGACCAGGGTCAGGCAGCACCAGCTCGTGTACGGCGCCCTACGCCAGGAATTGGCCAGTGAGGCGATTCACGCCCTAGCCCTGCAAACATCCACTCCCGCCTGAGTCCATGGACGCCACCACCCGCCAACGCATCGAAGAACTCCTGGCCAGCAGCCCGGTTTTCGTTTTTATGAAGGGCAATAAGCTCATGCCCCAGTGCGGTTTCTCCAACAACGTGGTGCAGATACTGCACTCGGTTGGGGTGCCATTTGAAACCTTTGACGTGCTCTCGGATGCCGAGATCCGTAATGGCATCAAGTCATTTTCCGACTGGCCCACGATTCCCCAGGTTTATGTGAAAGGGGAATTCATCGGTGGCTCCGACATCCTGATCGAGATGTACAACTCCGGTGAGTTGCGCGAGAAGCTGGAAGTGGCTCTGGCTAGCTGAAAGGGGCAGCTAGCCCCCAGTGAGTCAGTAGCGCTCGCTTTCGTAAAGGCTGCGCGGGTCACCATCGGGACCCACAAAGCTGGAAGGATCGCGAATCCAGCGGTCGGTGAGCTCCTCTAGTCGCCGCTGGGAGATCGGATCGAGAACCGCAGTGCGGCGCAGGGCGTGGATGTAGCCATCGGCGTAGAGCCGCAATTCCGCAGGGCTGTGGAAGCGATGGGCCAGTTCCTGGCAGGCATCGCACAGCGACTGGAAGTGGCGGATGGCGTCTGGGTGTTGAAGCGAAGTCATGGGGTCGGGAGACCTTTATCCATTTTGCCCCTTGGAGCCAGAAGCCGCGATTGGGTGGTCTCCGCATAGTTGGTGGAGTCCACACAAACGCAGCGACTGATACGCGGATCCCCTGGCGGCTGCCGTTAAGGTGAATTCAACACAGTTGTGGACTCCATCAACTCCTCTAACCCGCCACTGCCGGCCTCTGGGGCCGCCAATCAGGCCGGAAGCCAGCCCCAGCGGGTTTTGGTGGTTGATCCCCACGCGACCCTGCGCACGGTGCTGGCCCAGCGCCTGCGGCAGGACGGCCATCTTGCGGCGGCGGTTGCTACGGCTCGTGAAGCTCTGGAGGTGTGCCAAGACCAATCTCCCGACCTGCTGATCAGCGCAGAATTACTCGATGAGAGTTCCGCCCTGCGCCTGGCGGCCCAGCTGCGCTGCTCCGTGATGGTGCTCACGGCCCGCACCGGTTCCGAGCCGGTGGTGAGCCTGCTTGATGCGGGCGCAGATGATGTGTTGCGCAAACCTTTTGGCCTGGAAGAACTCGCAGCCCGCTGCCGCACCCTGTTGCGCCGCGGCGGCACCGGTCTGCAGGAGCGGGTCTGCGTTGGTCCGCTTGAAGTTCACGTATTGCTCCGCCAGGTAACCCTGCGCGACCAGCCAGTAGAGCTGAGTCCACGGGAATTTGCCCTGCTTTGTGCCCTGCTGATGCCACCTGGGGTTGTGCGCAGCCGCCAGGAGCTACTGCGAATGGCCTGGCCTCCCTTCAGCGGTGGTCCCCGCTCGGTTGACACCCAAGTGCTCACCCTGCGCCGCAAGTTAGAGCAGGCTGGCTTGGGTGAAGGCGGCGGCATCGAAACGATGCGCCAGCAGGGTTATCGCTTCAGTCTGGAAACCCTGCCCGAAGCTTCTGCCGAAGAGGAGCCGGTGCGTCAGCAGCTCAACTCACTGGTTTAAGAGCCCAAACCAACTCTCCAAGCAACATGGCGGCACTCAGGCCGGCTAATAGTTGGTAGGTCCAAGGTGGGCTGATCCGGCCGATTGAGCTGGTGTTGATGCCCGTTTCCTGGCTGAAGCGGCCCAGAAACTGCTCGAAGGCTGCAACCCGTTGGGGCAGCAGGTAGGCCGATCCGTCTTCTCCCCTCACGTAAAAGACCCGGCCCCCCTGGCTTGTGGCTACTGGTGTGAGCCCGCTGATGGATTTCCAAGGCAGGCTCCAGCCGCGGCGCAGCAGCCAAGCACACCAGCTGGGATGGCCAACCCGAATGCCATCGGCGTTTAGCTCAACGGCTTCACTGGTGGCTGCCACCACCAAGCCCAGCCCCAGGGGTAGGGCCAGCCACAGCAGCAATTTGAGCTCTGCTGGTGCCAGTAGGGGCAGGGGCGCCACCATTGCCAAGTAGAGAGCGATCAGGGTGAAGCGAATCAGGGCCGCCATTGGGTAGCGGTCGCTGCTTACGGCCAAGGCGCCGGTCATCGATCTTCGGGGGAGCCGGGTAGGGGTTCGATCAGACTTGCTGGCTGGTAGCGACCGCTAAAAACTTCCTGCTCGCGGCCTTTCCAGAATTCGCCAAGTCGCATCAGATCGGCGTGGGCCTCCTGCAGGCTGGCCATGTAGGCATCCGGGTCCATGCTGTCTTTGGCCTCCTTGAGCTTGGTGAGCCGCAGTAGCTGCAGCATCCAGGGCTTACTGAGCTCGCCGCGTTGCTCGAGGTAAGTGGCCAGCTCGGCGGAGCTGGGGGTAGGGGAGCCGGCCATTTCTTGCTAACGCATTACTAGAGAAGTTTATGCAGCGGGAAGGGAGATTGTGAGTCGGTTTCCACCCACAAGCTCAACCAGGTCGGCGATGTTTAGGGGCTCCGAAAATAGATATCCCTGGAATCGTGACACACCCATTTGTTGCAGTCGCTGAAAGCTTTCCTCGGTATCCACTCCTTCAGCGATCAGGGTCATCGACACTGAATTCGTGAGCATGGGCAGCAGTTTCACGATTTGTTCCGCATAGGCATCGTCTAGAACTCCGACCACAAAACTGCGATCGATCTTCAGTTCGTCAGGCTTCAGCGATAGCAGCAGCCCCATGGAGGAGAAGCCCGTTCCAAAGTCGTCGAGGGAAATCCGCATTCCCGCTTCTCGACACTGGCGCAGATTGGTTTCAACCGCTGCTGTGGAATTGAAGATGGCAGTTTCAGTCAGTTCAAGATTAATGCTGTTGAAAGAGAGTCCTTGGGCTGCAATGGCATCGATTAATTGGCCTGAAAAAGATACGTCAGTGAGTTGGGATGGGCTGATGTTGATCGCCAGGTTGAGCTGGTTGGGGGTGATCGTTAGGGCCTGGATCAGCTGGTTGAAGGCCCGCAAAGTGGCTTCGATGAGCTGCCAGCCAACGCGACCCATGATTCGATAGTGTTCCGCTACCGGAATGAACAGAGTTGGGGGAACTTCTCCCAGGTCTGGGTGATCCCAGCGGGCGAGAGCCTCAACGGCCAGGACATCGCCTGCGGCGTTGACAATCGGTTGAAATAAAATCCGGAAGGAGTCGGGCCTCGATGGCTCAAGTGATGCTTCGCAGGCCTGTTGGAGTGCGTTATACAGACGATAGTCGCTGAGCGGATTGGACTCGTTTTCCGCTGTGAGCAGGTGAATGTGTTCCCCCTGGGAGGCCTTTGCCTTGTACATGGCCAGGTCTGCTTTGCGAATGATGTCTTCACTGCAGAAGTGGTGTGGATCGCTAATCGTGATCCCAATGCTCAGGCTGAGTCGGTAGGGCGAGGCGGAATCAACTTGACTCTTCTCAAACGATTCAAGGATCCGGTGGGCTGCCTGTTGAGCCTGGAGGGTCAGGGATTCATTGCTGGCTTTTGGACTGTCGCCCGGATTTAGAATCAGAATGAATTCGTCGCCGCCGTAGCGCGCTAGGAAATCACCCTGGCGGCAGAGGGACTGGAGTTGGTTGGCCACCTTGCAGAGGGCTTGATCGCCGATGCGATGGCCATAGGTGTCGTTGATGCTTTTAAATTTGTCGACATCGATAAAGAGGAGGCTAAGCAGGGCTTGTTTTCCCTTGAGGCGAACGATTTCTCTTTCAAGGTGTTCGATGCAGTAGCGGCGGTTGGGCAGGCCGGTGAGCGCATCGTGCATGGCCAGATCTCGGGCGGAGCCAAGAATCTGTTCAAACCGATTGGCAATCAACTGGATGTCTACGCGTTGGCGACCAGCGGGTTTGGTGCCGGTTGTGGTCGACCCATCGATAGGTTGGCTGGCGCGTGGCGAGGCAAGGTGGCGCCGTTCCTCCTGCAGCATTCCCCTGAAGATCAAGGTGCTGTCAGGGAGTGGCCTAGCCGGGCTTTGATCTGCTGAAGAGACTGGCTGGGGGGGCTTGAAATCAAGGATTTCAACCAGGGCACGGTGACTCCGGCGGATGCGTTGGGTGGCCGAGCGTTCCTGCTGGCGCATCAGCAATCTCTGCTTTCGCTCGTTCAATTTCCAGCGAAGGCGCAGGGCCAGGGCGATCAGTCCCCCGCCGCTCAGCAGTAGCAGCAGATCGGTTAGTTCCCGGAGCTGCTCCGCCTGGCTACTAGCGGGTTTGACACCCATCAGGCGCCCGTTGTTGCCAAAGGTCTTGGGTTGGAGCGGAACCACGGGGCCTCCCGTGGCGATGGCGCCAGCTGGCGGCAGGGGCTGCAGCTGATCCTGAATCCGGTTGAGCTCCTTCTTCAGGTGGTTGCCGAACTGGGGTTCAATCAGCGGGTTGAGATAAATGAGGGTCGCTGTTGTCGAACGGCTGTTGTCGCTGGTGCTGATCGTGGTGGCGAAGCCGACGTAGAGGTTGTTGGTTTCGCCTGAGCAGATCACCCGGATGCCGGCGAGGCCCAGGCGGCGACGGGTGCGGGCGGTGGAGTCCATGCAGCGCACCAACCGTTGATCAGGGGGCCGGTTTGGGCTGCTCAGGCCCACCTGAAGGGCGCGGCGTTGGGCTTGGGCGTCGTAGAGACCCATGGCAGCCCCGTCCTCAAAGAGGCTGCTGGTTGCCAGGTCTTGGGAGGGAAAGGAGGGGTTATTTCCCTTGATGAAGGCATAGCTGTCATCCCACCAGCCCCAGTCCCTCGCCGTTCGCTGGGCGTCCCGGAATTCGGCTTCGAGTTTTTCCAGGGCGATGGTCTGGTTGGTGACGCTTCGCTCCTTGGCCAGCTGACTCCTCCGGAGCGCTTCAATCCCAACCAGGGTGACCATCACCAACAGGATCACGACCGTCCGCGAAGGCCCACGCCTAAGCCAGCTGATGCGCTCTTCGTTGAGCCACGAACGCCACAGTATTCGGGGAGTCTGTCGGCTTGTCCGCGCAGAAGGCTGGGAGATCGCGTTGGTCGTGCCGACTTTCACTGGGCCACCGTTTTGGCCAATCACATGATCTTAGGCAGGCAGGTTCCAAGGATTGAGTCCCAGGTCGGCGCCGATGCGGTGGGCGCAGGCAAAGCCGCTGAAGGCCACCGCATTGAGGCCTTGGCCGGGGAAACAGGAGTCGCCCACGGCGTAGAGCCCCGAAATGCCGGTGCGGTTGAAGGGCATCGGCAGCAGCCCCGGCAGGCGCAGGGCGGGGATAGGCCCGTAGCTGCCGCCCATGCGGCCCAGGAAGCGCCGGTGGCTGCGCGGTGTGCCCACCTCGCGGTGACGAATAGCGCCGCTGATGCCGGGCAGGATCGCTTCGAGCCGGCCGATCACCCGGTCGGCATCCGCCTGTTTTTTGGCGCGATAGGCCGCTGGCGTCAGCCCCTGCCAGTGCTCCATGGAGCTGGGGGTGAAGGCATGCACGATGTGCCGCTCAGCCGGGGCCATCTCCGGATCCAGCAGGGTCGGCATCGATACGAACACCACCCCCTGCTCGGCCTCCATCTCCTCCCAGCGCTCCAGCAGCAAGTGGTGGCAGTGGTAACCATTGGGCACGATCTGGGCATCGATGCCTAGGTGCAGGGAGAGAAAGGAGGGGGAGGGCTTGTAGCGGCGCCGCCAGGTGGTTTCGGCCTTGGGGGTGTGGGCTGCATCCACGAGAGCGCCAAAGGTGTCCCAGCGGGTGGCGTTGCTCACCACGCGGCGGGCCCGCAACTCTTCACCACTGGCAAGTTTCACCCCCACCGCAGTGTTGTTCTCCAGCAGCACCTTGGTCACACGCGCCTTGTAGCGAATCGCGCCGCCATGGCTCTCCAATCCCGTCACCAACTTTGCCGCGATTACACCAACGCCCCCTTTGGGGTAATTGATGCCGCCGGCATGACGATCGGAGAACACCATGCCGGCATTGATCATCGGCGTGAGGTCGGCGGGCATCACGCTCCAGCAGAAACACTCCATGTCGATGAACTTGAGCAGGGCCGGATCGCTGATGTGCTGCCGCGCCACGTCGCCCACATTCACCGGCAGCCAGCGGGCCAGGCCTAGGCAGGCCAGGGGGGCTTTGAAGAACACCTTGGCCAGATAGGCCGGATCCTCGAGCGACAGCAGCGGCATCGCGTCGAGGCAGCGGAACACCTGCCAGCAGGTGTCGTAGAAGGCGCGGATGCCCTTCGACTCGTGGGGAAACAGGGCACTGAGATCGCTGAGGAAGTGCTCGTAATCTCTGTCCACAGACACATTCAGCCCACCGGGTAGGTGATATTCGAGCTGGGCTGGATCGGGGATGGTGTCGCAGTGCTGGCCCACATCGGCCAGGGCCCGGGTGAGCAGGTTGGTGTGGCCCTTCTCCCCGAAGCCAAAGATCATCGAGGCGCCCACGTCAAATGTGTAGCCGTCACGCTTGAAGCTGCCGCCTGAGCCCCCCGGAATTAAGTAGCGCTCCAACACCAGCACTTTTGCGCCCTTGGCGGCCAGCTGGGAAGCGGTGACCAGGCCACCAACGCCGGCACCGATCACGATCACATCCCAGATGGGGGCAGGGTTGCTGGTCACCGTTGGGCTGGAGAAGCTGTTGCGACCCTAGGCAGCGGCGCTGGCGTCGTGCAGTTGTAGGGGCCGAGTGAAAGGCTCAAGATCCGCTAGGGCCCGGTCGCGGTAGGCGCCGTAGCGGGCCCGTTTCTCGCGGACGCGTTCGGCTAGCTCGGGCAGTAAGCCGAAGTTGGGCGGCATGGGCTGGAACTTCTTGCTGGGCGCTTCGGCGATGAAGTGACTAAGGGCGCCCAGCATCGTGGTTTTTGGCAGGCTCAGAGGTTCCAGGCCCAGGGCCAGCCTGGCGGCGTTGGTGCCAGCCAGCCAGCCGCCAGCTACAGCGGCTGCGTAGCCCTCAGTGCCCGTAATCTGGCCCGCGGCCAGCAGGGTGGGGCGGCTGCGGAACTGCAGGGTGGCATCGAGCAGCTGGGGCGATTCCAGGAAGGTGTTGCGGTGCATCACGCCGAAGCGCACAAACTCGGCGTTCTCCAGGCCTGGGATCAGCCGCAGCACCCGTTTCTGCTCGCCCCATTTCAGGTTGGTCTGGAAGCCAACCAGGTTCCAGAGGCGGCCGTCCTTGTCTTCCTGGCGCAGCTGCACCACCGCGTAGGCCCGCTTGGCGCGGCGCACATCGCGATCGTTCACATCGCCCCAGCGGGGATCCCAGAGCCCAATTGGCTTGAGCGGGCCGTAGCGCATCGTGTCTTCGCCGCGGCGGGCTAGCTCCTCGATGGGGAGACAGCCCTCGAAGAAGTGAGCACTCTCCTTTTCAAAGTCCTTCAGCTCGGCCTGCTCGGCCACCAGCAACGCCTCGCGGAAGACCAGGAATTGCTCCCGGTCCATGGGGCAGTTGATGTAGTCGGCATCGCCCTTGTCGTAGCGGGAGGCGCGAAAGGCGATCGACAGATCGATGCTCTCGCCCTCCACGATCGGGCTGGCCGCATCGAAGAAGTGGCAGTCGGCCCGGCCCGTGAATTCCCGCAGCTGCTCCGCCAGGGGCTCGCTAGTGAGCGGGCCGGTGGCCAGCACGGCGATCTCACCGGGGCCGGGCAGCTCGGTGTGCTCCCGCCGCTCCACCGTCACCAATGGGTGCTGCTCGAGGGCGGCGGTGAGGGCGGCGCTGTAGCGGCCCCGATCTACGGCCAGGGCACCGCCCGCAGGCACGGCGTGGTCGTCGGCGGTGCGAATCACCATCGAACCCAGGCGCCGCAATTCCTCTTGAAGCAGGCCTGCGGCCCGATCGCTACTTAGGGCGCCGAAGCTGTTGCTGCAAACAAGCTCGCCAAATTCAGAGCTGTGGTGGGCTGGACTGCGGCGCACTGGCCGCATTTCCACCAAGCGAACCGCCAGGCCAGCTTGGGCGATCTGCCAGGCAGCTTCCGTACCCGCCAGGCCAGCACCGATAACGAGCAGCTCAGAGCTCAAATGCTCAGGCGCGGGCGCGCTTGAGCAGCAGTTGCAGCTGTCCTACGGCGGCACGACCGATATGGAAGACGGCCCAGCTCGCGGCGAGCAGGATCGGAGCAACCACCAAAATCAGCCGACCGTCCATGGGAAGCCAAACAAGATTTGATGATCTTACGGACTGAACCTCAGGATTCGCCTGTCCAGCCCCGGATCTGTCGTCATCCGTTCGCCTGGGCATGCGCATCAGCGAGCTGGCGGTAGCGGCGGGCGTGCTGGCGCTGCTCGGCCCGGGCCTCAGCCGTGAGCTCTCGCTTCACCTGGGCCGGGGCTCCCATGACCAGGACTCCAGCTGGTACGTCGCGAGTCACCACCGATCCGGCGGCCACCAGGGCCTCCTCTCCCACGGTGACGCCATTGAGCACGATGGCGCCGATGCCGATCAGGCAGCCGTCTTTCAGGGTGGCGCCATGCACCACAGCCCGATGGCCGATGGTCACATCGGCGCCGATGATTACAGGCTGATCGGGGTCGCCATGCAGCACTGCTCCGTCTTGCACGTTGCTGCCCTCACCCACCACGATCGAACAGACGTCGCCACGGGCGACGGCAGTGGGCCAAAGACTGACTCCTGCCGCTAGCTGCACATCGCCGATTACAACGGCCGTTTCGGCCACCCAGGCCTCGGCGTGGATCTGGGGTTTGGGCCAGGGAAAGACGCTCATCCGCTGGGGCCAGTTGTTAGGCCATTCTCACGGTTGCCTGGGCCCCCTTGGAGGAGGTCGCCCCTGGGTGATACGTTTCCTAAGTGCCCAAGGGCGCGGGTCGCTAGCTCAGCGGTAGAGCACTCGGCTTTTAACCGATTGGTCCTGAGTTCGAATCTCAGGCGACCCATTCTTGTCAGGGCCTTGGATCCAGGTCCAGAAACAACGTCTTTAATTAGCAACGGAAGTAAGACGCTTGGCCATCAGCCAATTAACTTTAGTGGCCTCGTGGTAACCGAATCCTAGTTTTCACGAAAGACAATTATCATTGAGTCCGCCGTTATTGGAACCGTTGGTTCGAATTAGATCATTGCAGTTGTAATAAGCGACCCAGGGTGCAACTGAATGCTCAATGGGCTGATCTGCTGCATGGGCTATGGCGCTGGTAGAAGCCACAAAATTATAGTTCGGCGGCGACGTGATTCATTGTCTGAATTCTTCTAGCTTTGCTGGGCCACCAATCTCCTATTTGAGCCGAGCCCGACTTATGCTGATTGTCATTCCGGCAAGCGATGGGGATTGCTAAATGCAGCTACTTCGTCGTTTTAATTTATTAAAGACAGGGGTTTTAGGCGTATTTGAAGCTAGCTAGCCTGGCGGAATGTTGGTAATCAATGCAACTACCGCGCAGTGATTTTAGTCTGGTTGCCTGCAAACAGCAGTTCAACCCCAGGCGATCGCCGTGTATTGAACTGCTCTTCTGTGGGGTACTAGGATGGCTATGCGACCAATCGCTGTAAGACGTTTTCCGGATTAATTGATGTTCTCTGGATTAAAGAGCCAGGGAGGGTTCAGCCGCCTAATGCAAGTAGGAGGCAATGGGGGGACAAGAGCCTATGTCGACCTTGATGGCCTGGCTGGTAAAAGTGAAGATTGTGACTGTATTGCTCTTCTCGAGCTTCCGCAATCCTTTTGTTCTGAGGCGATTGCCATTTCCAGCAGAAAGGCTGCCAAATTGGAGACCGAACGACCTTGCCGATTGCTGCATTCCAGAATCTGGCGATAGGTTTGATCGGGGACTGTTACTGAGATGCGCCTGGGTTTGCGGAAGGCAGGTCGCGTGCCACTGTCTTGGTCCCAGGGTCCAGAATTACGGGTTTGAAATGTCATCGTTTCAACTCGATAAGGTTTATGGTCTTCTGGGCCAGCTCAGGGTGCAGTGAAATCGCTTCCTGCGCTTCACTCTAAATATCGCGCGAAATTGCGCTTTTGTGCAATATCGCGTTTAGTTATGTTAAGACCTGCTCCTGGGCTAGAAGCTCCTTTGAGTTCCTCCTCCCGGCTGGCCGTGGCGGCCAGCTTTGTCGAGTCGTTCTGGTAGGACATCATGCCTCGAAATCTGGCTGGTTGCAGCGGCTGGAATTACGCACCAAGTTGCTCAATGCCTTCCGAGCGTGATGCGACGCCTACTCAGTGCGAGCCGGCAAGGGAACCAGCGCTAGAGGAGCGTGCTGCTCAATGCACGCCTGCTGCGAAGGTGGAGGCTTGCTGCCCTGACCTACCCTGAGGCGCCTAAGTGAAATTTAACTGCTACTTGGAGCGAATCATAATATGATCATCGAGGCATGTATTTGCTAGTCTTCAAATCCTCCTAGTACCGTTAGATATTTAGCCTGAGCGCGGAGTTGGCTTAGGTGAAACCAAGCCGTTGATAAGATGAATACAAATGAGCAGTATCCCAATGTGTGCCTAGCTCCGAGCCACTGACCCGGATTCAATCTGGATCTGCCGCACAATGTGTGTAATTTTTGGCAAAAAATAAGATTCCGAGTTCATGTTGCTAGTGGCTTGTCTACCGCTATTGGAATTAACTAATGCGATCGCCGCGGCCTAGGCATTCTTCGCATCTTAAGGCAGTTTAATGTATTAGTTGAATGGTGCTTGCGGAGCAATGCTTAACAGAGCCCGGTCACTGAGAATACGGGTTCATCAAAGTCATGCTTCCTTAGAGATGCGCCATCAATAGGGATAGACTAGGGAGTTGATAGACACTTATAAATAATCTTCCAGGCAACAGGGCGATCTAATGCTGCAGCATGCAGTATTAGATCATCAAATATGCTGTTTTGGACCTGGAGCGGGGGCGCATGGTGGAGCATTACCTAAGTTGACTCGCTGAACCTTATGTCGGATTGTCTCGGTGATTACCTCAAAGCCATAGGTCGTATTCCGCTGCTGAGGGAGGAAGAAGAGCTGGAGCTAGGCAGAATGATTAGACAATGGCGAGATGATAACAACTTGCCAAGAGCAAAACAGCAAGGTGGACGTCGAGCATTCGAGCGCATGGTGAATGGAAATCTAAGACTAGTCGTCAGCATTGTAAAGCAATATAAGCGTCGCATTCAGGGCAATGCAACCGATATGATGGATCTTATTCAGGCGGGAAACCTCGGGCTCATAAGAGCTGTAGAAAAATATGATCCAGCCAGGGGATATCGATTTTCAACTTATGGCTATTGGTGGATAAAGCAAGCCGTAAGTAGGTTTATGCAAGACCATGGCCATGCAATTCGTGTTCCACATTCTTTGACGATGCAGGCATCAAAAGCAACACGCCAAAAAGAAATAAAAAGCTGCTGCCAAGATGCTGAAGGACTGGTAAAGCCGGACACCCTGCAAGATAAAATAGTTGCAAGAGTCAGGCTGCTAAACTTCTATAATAAGATGGTTTCATTAGATCAATGTTTCAGTGGAGGTGAGACCGGAGAGCTGAGCCTAAAAGATCTGATCCCTGGGCCCAACGAAAATGAGATTAACGACGACTATCAATGGATACACCAATATCTTATCCAGCTTTCACATGAAGAATTAGAGGTTTTGATGCACCGTTTTTTTGGTGAAAAGCGAATCTCTCTTCTTGATATCTCAAAATCGATGGGGAAGACCAAGCATCGCATACAGGGAGTGGAACGGCGTGCTCTTAAGAAACTAAGAGCAGTAATCGAACCAGCTGTAAACCCGAAGTGATGCTTGGCAGTATAGAATTGGGTGTTACGATCGCCGATGAAAACGATTAGGAGCGGTTTCTCCGTCAAACATCAGCTTGTTGAGTGATAGACCATCAACTACATGGTCTTTGCTGAGGATGCTCGCAAATTCTCTTTGATCCTTCAATGAATCCTCAAGCAGGAAGGCACAAAGGTTGGAAACTGAACGCCCTTCCTCGTCTGACCTTCTTATTAAAGCTTCGTGGACATGGTAACTCAGGGTAATTGATATTCTACGTGGCTGTCGCTGAAGAATCCGAATCTGATCATTCATTGTACTTTGCCTTTGATTGAAACGTGGTTTTTATGGCCAACTCAGGTACACCCTGGGTCGCCAATAGAATCATATAGGCGCATTCATGGGAGAGAACGCACTATATGGGCCACACGTGATGCCAACGAGATACATGCTGATTCACATATGTTTCACCATGATGTTTAGTGCAGCACTTTGCTGTAATCGTCACAGCAAAAGACAGTGCAGTAATGGGCCAAAGTGAGACCCTTTTTGCTCAGGCTTGGAGAACAGCGAGCGAAATTCAGCTCGCCCTCAGTTGCGATTCCTTCCAAAGCCAGTTCTCTCCAGTACCGTATAGAGCAGGTTAAGGGCAGAGGGTGGGGTCCAACTACCATTCCGCGCCAGTAAGGTCAGCAAGCCATTAAGAGAAGCTAAGATTTGTCGATTTAAATGAAATATGGCTTTGCGCTAAGTAACGCTTTAATATTATACCCCTAGCATTTTTTTCGATGTGGATAAGATCGCATTTCGCAAGCCACGGCGTATTTCTATTACGGTGCCTGAAAATGTCTATAATAAATTAGCTGAGACCAGCGCCCTCGAGGGACGCTCCGTATCCAATCTGGCGGCATATTTGCTAGAAAATATTCTTTTACTTCAGTCAATCACGGCCGAAAAGGTCGATAAGGTTGACAGGAGAAGTCAAAATCGAAGAAGCTCGGAAATGATAAAGACAGAGTTTACGCCTACGTTCAAGCAGCTCTGAATCTGAGGCACTCATTGTTAGCAGGCTTGCCTCAGTATGGAGAATGATGCACCAAGGCCTAGCAAGCTGGTGTTGATCAATAGAAGAGTATCATCGGTAGGCATTCATGCCTTTATAATACAATGCAAGCTCCCGAAACATCTTGATGTTCCGGGAGTAAAAATAAGACAAGAAAAATCCTGCCTAGACCGATTTAGAGCTGTGTCTTTGTGTTATTCGATCTGGATTTGGGTGGCGTTTGGGCTGAGGGCACCATCTTTTTTGGCGATGCTGATAATCAATTCGCCATCTGCGCATTTTGCATGAACAGAATTAAGGTCTGCATCGTCTGGTAGGGAGAATCTACGGCTGAATCCCCCATAGCTTCGTTCCAAACGGTGGAAATGCGGTTTGTTTTCCTCCTGTTCATGTTGTCGCTGGCCCTGGATCACCAATGTATCACCAACAAGTGCGACTGAGATATCATCTTTCTTCATTCCAGGTACATCAGCTTGGAAGCGATAGGTTCCGTCGCTTTCACTTATATCAACTTTTGGAGCCCATTCCCCAAGCGTTAATGGGGAGGCATTACGTAGTACAGGCCAGTTAAATGCCTTGTCTACCATGGCTTCCAACTCGTTCAAAGGTTCCCATTTGATCAGGCTCATTTTGAGACCTCGTATATGATTGACTCCTAAAGAGTAAGCAATAATTAGGCTGTCCCGTCGAAAATAGCCTTATCTGCGGTGTATGTGCAGTAGAGCTGCTTCGTAGGGGCTATGCTATGGATAGAACCTAGTTTTGCAGAGTCATAATTTTTCACCATCGATGTCAATGCTGTTCAGTGAATTATCCCAAAACTATTTATTGCATCCCCCGCGTGGTGCCTATCTTTCAGTAGATGGTGAATCAAGACCCTTGTTTATGCAAGTAGCTGAAGGGAGCTTGATCTTTGCGGCCGCTCATTACTATGGAATTATCTCTATTGGCTGCGAATAGGAAAACCTATGATCTTCGCCAAACATAGCATGTAAAAGGTTTTCAATTTTCTCCATATTTTATCTGTATTGGCGTTGACCGAGTCAGTTGATTCAAGGATGTAAGCTTTCAAGTGATTTGGACAGTCATCGTGGCTGTGTACTATGTTGGGTTTGGCTAAATCTAAATTTCCAGGATACATGGTATGCACTGGGTCTATCAATTAATTTCTTCCTGGCAATGATATTCATGTGCCACTTTCAGTCCTTGTCTATTTATTCCCTTATATCATTGCCGATTTAGGACTCCTCCTGTTCGCAGCTGGATTAGCTCACTATGGCGTATTTTCTCATTATTTGGCCCAGATGTACTTGAGGGGAATCTCTGCTATCTCTGTCGTGAGCTAATTGCCTTATTCATTAATTTCTCGTTCGGCATCATTTTGCGGCAGATCTGCAGTGATTACTATGCGGAAGCAGACTCTTCTTGGGTAGCGACTAGACAATAGATACTGGCACCTGCCTCACACCCAAAAACTATGAACCATGGCCATCCGAGTAAGAAGGGCTTGGGATCACTCATTAGGGGGCATGGGTGCGCTAGAAGAAGGAAGAAGTCCTGTAGCAGATCGTCCTGCGACTTCTGCTACTTGCAAAGTTGAAGCGACCACACCAGTATCCAATAATGGTGAGTGTGCCAAGATAATTCTCAGGGATTCTAGCTTCCAGCGATTAATATATTTACGCCATCAATATCTAGCACAGCATGTGCTAGATGTTATTTGGACAATGGATTTCGAAGGAAGGTTTACTTATATTAGCCCTTCTGTACGTGTTATTCGTGGGTGGAGCCCTAAAGAACTTATGAATATGCCGCTGGATCGGCAGCTAACGCCAGAGTCGCTAAAGACCTTAAGAACTCATCTTTTGCGAGCTAGAAATCTAGCTGTCATCGGATGCCCAGTCCGGATAGAAACTCAGATTGAAGAGTACTGTAAGGATGGCAGCACAGTGTGGATGGATATCAAGGCTGCCTATGCCATTGATAGGTTTGGTAAATGTTGCGAGCTTGTGGGTATATCTCGTGATATCACCAAGGAGAAGCAACTGAAAGACGAGCTTCTGCTTGAAGAACAGCAGCACATTCTGCTTGCTGAGGAAATTCCTCAAGCAACATGGACTATGCTTGTAAATGGAAAAATTAAGTTTGTCAGTCCTTCAATTAAAAAGCTATGCGGTATTGCCCCGGCTGAGTTTACACGGAGAGGATTGGCTCAAATTCATCCACCAGATTCTCTGCAAAGAATACAAGATTATCTAAGTAAGATTAATGGATTGAACGGTAAGTGTAATTCTTTGGCGACCTATCGCGGCGAGCTGGAGTATTGGTGTAAGGATGGATCTACTGCCTGGGCTGAGGTCGTTGCCATCCCCATCTTAAACAGAGATGGTCGAATTAAGCACCTTTTGGGTGTTAGCCATGATATTACAAAACGTAGGATGTATGAAGAGCAACTTCGTCTTTCTATCCAGAATCTTAGTGACTTGGCCCTAAAAGATGGCCTGACAGGCGTATGGAACCGCCGACATCTTGAATCTTTAATAGGTGAGGCTGTTGCCAACTCAGATCGCTATGGCGATATCCTTACACTTGTGCTTTGTGATATAGATTGCTTTAAGTCTATAAATGATTGCCATGGTCATTTGGTTGGAGATCAGGTATTGATGGAATTTGCCCAGCGAATTTCTTCCTGTCTGCGAGATGGTGATAGCTTTGGTCGTTGGGGTGGCGAAGAGTTCTTGGTCTTGCTTCCCCGTGGCGATTACCGTGGTGCAAGTATTCTTGCAGAGAAGCTTCGCCGTTGCATAGCTGATGACCAATTCTCGGGCGCTGGCAAAGTTACTGCAAGCTTTGGAGTGGCTCAGCGGTATTTGAATGAATCTGCGCTTGAATGGTTTAGACGAGTAGATGAACAATTGTATAATGCTAAGCGTTCAGGTCGTAATTGTGTAATGGCTGCACCAACATTCGCTAACCATTGATCTCGACTTGCTTTTTGTCTAATTCATCATTAGTCGTTCTATGCCCCTCTTTGTTGCTGCCTGGTCACTGTGAAATATGCTGTGAACTTGCTGCAGACGCATTGACTGTATTAAAATGGCAATATGAATATTGGGTTTCCCTTGGCTTAAAATGCTTCGTTGCTATGCACTTTGGAACCCTTTTCTTGAAGTGCTCATAGTACCAGAGTCGTTGACCCGGCTTAACTTAATTGGCTCACCAGCCGCCAATGTAAATTTGACCGATTGGAAGAAGCCACTGCTTTGCGATTGGGAAGTTTTTGCTAGTCCAAGGTATTGTTCAGCTTGGATGTCGTCTGTCGCGCAGTGCTCTTTTAAAACTGCTATCGGTGTAAGGTTGTTGCATCAAGAGTTGCTACCGACCATGGTCTCAGCATGGGGTGGCCTCAAGCCGTGAGGCCTAGCTGGCCTGCCTCTCTCAAAGAGGCAGGGATGCTGGATGAGCTTTAGGTCCCCGCCCGCTATTACCCCAAATTGCTCCTGCGTCGTTTGAACCACCGGGTAAAGCAAGTTGTCGGCTGAGAGGCAAGCGGCTTCATAACTCGCGGCACTCGATCCAGAGCGTGTTCGGCCTTAACACAAACGCAGACTGGAGTGGCGGATCAGCCTTCGGCGCTTAGCCATGGTTCAGCAGTGCTCGGAGAGCGTTGCAGTATAACTGGATACTAAGCCACAGATAGTTAAAGCAGTGTTTTTGGCGGTATTTAAAACTGGTAAGAATAATTCAGCTATAGGGCCAAACAAGCTTCATGTCTTCGATCAATCAAAAGTGTAACTTCAGCTAGTGCTACAGAGATATCTTCTTTTTGCTCCTTGCGCCTCAGTGGTTGAGCAGTCGTCGCCATTTCTTTGGCTTGTATTCGTTATGGCCGCTAATTCTCTCTCCCCTTAGCTCGAAGCATTTTTTTATTTTGATTTATCATGCCATCTGTTGTTGTCTGTTTCTAAGTTTTTGGATAGATCTTTTTTAAATAAATCCATTCCTGCGCTTTTCAGCTCTTTGGCTCACTAGGGCTAGATGTTTCTGCTTGATGTTGGTTGTGGACGCTCATGTCTACAGTGTTTCTCTTCGTTTTGCTTGATGGCTTGCCATCTGATTATTGATCGTGGTGTAGAAAAAGCTATTTGTAAGCATGCTGCAGACTGATGTGTATCAGCGGCATCAGGCTGTAAAGTTACTGAATTATTGGCTAATCATTAATAGCTCGCTTTTAATGTAGTTGTTCTCATGCAATACCTGTGCATGGCGCTTACACATCAGCAGTCTCGGCAGCTTGCCTGTTTCAAGCAATTTTTTATAAATGATCAGCCAGCTAATAACTGCGCTGCGAGTTTGGATGATCAGCAGTCATTGGATGACTCCATTCAGTCAATTCGAACAAGTCACTCTTCTGGTTCTGCTCGCCAATTTGCTTTGCTTCGTTTGTCTGATTCTCTTGATGATGCTTTCGTTATTGTAGATACAATGATTCAATCTGCTGAAAATCCTTTTCAGCGTAACCAGTTGGCTCATCTTGCTCGCTGCCTCTTTAAGGCAATAGATGCATCTAGTGTCCTGGACTAGGAAATGTTGAGCAGGCTTTGTTTGTGGTAGATCAAGCCCAAATTATACTTGAGACAATTATTTTGCTATGTTTATGCCTGGGTACTCGCTGCCGAGGTGAGAGTGTATTGTGAGTCCATTGTTATGTAAGATTTCGTTTATTCTCCGGTGGCCTTTGTGTTGTGATTTTACTTGGTTTGCTTCAGCTTCATTCCTGGTTCAAATGGCTTGTATTGGTCCATTTTAGCTAATGTATAAAGCCTCATTGTCGCAGGCGCCGCCTGGATTTAGTTTTTGAAGTTTGTAATGGCTGGCAGTGCGCTCACCGCAGATCTCGATCATTTATTGAATCTGCTTGTGTCATCAGCGGCATTTTTATCAAGAACCTTCTCGTCCTTCTTTGGGTTTCGCCTTGTGTGAATGGCCTTCTTTTTGCCTTCTTTTGGTTCAACTTAAGTATGGCAGTATTCCTCGGCTTGGCTTAACCGATTGCTACAAAATGGCTTCCTCAGTGTCCCTCAAGTGTCAAATTCAGCCTTAGTAGCTATTGAGAAGCCGGTTTCCCGTTCCGTCAACTTTTTGCAGTCTGTATAAACTTGTTTGATTTCCTTGTCGACACTTTCGGGGGGATGTATTGCGCCCTACTTGGCTGATTCTTGGGGAAGCTTGGCTAGTTATTGTGGCGAGACAGGTATGTCAAAAATCCCTGTACTGCTATGTCAGTTTAATGCTGTATGCGGCTGCAGAGTGCGATGCTGTGCTGGTATGAATGCTTATTCGATTTTATTGTAGAGCTGTGTCGAGGAGTATGTATATTCAAGTTTTCTTTTCTTCTGTCCACTATTGTGGCTTAAGTTATTGCACTGCCTCGATTGGCGGCATTCCGCTGCTGCGGCTCGACTGCTACCACCGCCGATCAAGCCTCCCCCTCTAGGTTGCTGGTGAGGCGTCCATTGATATAAAAGGCACCGACCTGGAAGCAGGTGCAATTAATGGGTAGAGTCCAAAGGCTTGCCCAGAGTGTTTTCACCCCCTTATGGAGCCTCTGACAACTCGGGTTCAGCCTCGATTTAGAGATGCCGCGGGTTTAATCTTCAATAGACTGCCCAGTATTAGAATCTGGCCTAAGATGCTTCTCGTTCCCACTTTGACCAGTGCTAGATATTTGACTTGCAGCAATGTTGTTCCTATCGACGCGGAATATTCACCGGGTTTTAAATCGCCTTCCCTTCCATTCAACATGCCCTCGCTCGAGCTTGAAGATCGCGACGATGAACACCCCTAGAAAGAAAAGCACCGGGATCGGAAAGATCAGGTTGATCCAATGGAAGTGTCCTACCCGGCGGCTGAGCAGCAGCAACTGCACGGCAAAGGCTCCATAGATCAAAGCATTTGGGCCGATCGCGTGGGTCCCCACCAGTGGCCAGCCCAGCAAGGCGGCAGGCAGGCACCAGGCGGCCCAGAAGAGACCAGACAGCCACAGCAGCACCGCCAGCATCCAGGGCCAGCGCACTTCTCCGGCGGCCGTTGCAAAGTTCTTATCGAAGCCGTCCACCATGTCGGCCAAACCGCCCGGATACATGCGATAAGCGATTGAATCGCTGCCGAGCCAGGCGCTCACGGGCAGGCCCAGCTGCTCGTAGCGATGGGCTAGGAACCAATCCTCCACCACTTTGTCAGCCACTGCCTCATGGCCTCCGACCCGCAGATAGTCGGCCCGGCTGCTCACCATCGCCGGACCGAAGGCGACCCCACAGCTCGGCCCCAGCCTTACCGCCATTAGCCCCACCAGGCTGAAAAGCAGAGAGAGCTGTTCGTAAGGCTTCTCGGTGCGGTGATATGGCTGTACCGACAGCAGCCCTCCTCGCTGCTCGTGTTGGGCGAGCAACCGCTGCAGGAACTGCGGGGCAGGCTCGGTGTCGGCGTCGAGAAAAACCAAAATATCCCCCCGGCTGGCCTGCACACCGTGGTGCAGAGCCCAGGTCTTTCCGCACCACCCTTCGGGAAGAGGAGGTGGCTGAATCACCTTGATCGCAAGCGTGCCAGCGCTCTGGCGGGCGACGGCGGCGGTGCCGTCGCTGGAGTCATCGTCGACCACGATCACTTCATCGGGTCTGAGGATTTGGCAGCTAAGAGCCGCCAGCAGATTTGGCAGGGTCGCTGCCTCGTTACGGGCAGGTATCAGCACAGATACAGTCAGCTGCTGTAACGATGTGCTCGCCGGGAGGGACGGCAGGCTCAAGGCCAGAATCCAGCCCAACAGCCAGCGCACTAGCAGCGACACCTCCAGCCAGCCAATTAACACCCGGTGACCTGATGAGATTTTTCAGGTTAGGGAGAGGGGCTGGAACAAACCACCATTACCTGTCCCGTGTCAATCAGGTTGATGGGTGTCCAGTACCACTTTGTCGCTGGGCGCCCCACCTCGAGGCCCAACTCAACCATTAATTGCCCTCCTCCTGATGAACCGGTAATGCTCGTGGTTGGTAGATCTCTCCAGACTGCGGATCCGATCGGTTTTGTTTAAAATAAGATGGCGGAAACCAAATCAGCTACTACCGATGGATGGAAAATTATTTGTTGGCGGCTTGCTTTTGATTTTTTTATTCTTGTATGTAGGAGTTTATCTGTTGACCAGAGGCCTTGCCCCACCCGTCTAAATCTGCTATTCGCCATGCTCTTAATTGGCTTCTGTCGTTGAGCTTGCTCAGCGATCGATTCTATTTATTAGGTGTGTCTCGCGGTGGGCAGAATTTAGCAGCTCTGCGCGAACTTCAGCATGAGCTAAAAGGTTTGCTTAGCTCTGCGGCGTTGCTGCCCGGCAAACAGCGCTGCACCCGTGGCAAGGAACACCAAGGCTTGCAGCAGTAGCAGAATGATCCCCAGTGCTGAGAAGGCAGTGATCCGGATCTTGGCCTTGATCAACTGGGTGAGCAGCAATGCGATCGTGGCCTTTAATCCGAGAATCTGGGTTGTACTAAACACATAAAAGGGGTTTAAAAGCATGGCGGTTCTGCTGATGCTCCCATCCTGCAGACCTTAGTGGCTATTTGTGGCCTGGTGCTGCACAGGTTGGTGCACCCGGTGCGCTTCCGGCCTTGCCTGGAGGGGCGTGCAGCTCCACGTGCTCTTGCTCGTTGGCATCGTTGCGGGCCACGATTGCAATGGCCTCCTCATTGGCGCTGAGATTCACCGGCATGTGGATAACGCCCGCTGGGATGAATATGAAGTCGCCGGTTTGGTTGACCACCGACCTCTCCAGGCACGGCCCGTAGAAGGTTTTAACGCGGCCAGCCAGCAAAAATATCGCCGATTCCGATCCCACATGGCTATGCGCTGCTGCCTGCCCACCAGGGGGAATCACCACCCTGTTCATCGACAGGCCGCGGGCACCGCTGTTGGCGCCGGAAATACCCACAAACTGTTTTAGTTTCTGCTTGCTGCTGCTGCTTGTCAGCGGCCGCACGGTGACGATCTCGTCCGCCGCCTTGTGGGGCTTCCCGTTGGGGGCAGAAGCCGCTGGCACCGTGATGGGGCTGCCCTTCGGTGCCACGTAAACCACCACGACCACCGCTGGCTCAGGACCCAGGCTGACTCCCCGGTGCACTTTGTTCACCATTTCGATTAGGGCCTGGCCCGCTTGCAGCGATTTGCTGGCGCCGTCGTCGCTTTCGACTCGCAAGTTTCCCTGCAGCAACACGCCGGCATTGATCACCGGATGGAGATGGCGGGGCAGGGTTACCCCGGCAGGCACCGTGATGCGCAGCACGGTTACTTCGGCTTGGATATCGTTGAGCTTGGGTAGTAGATCCCCATTCCAGGAGCGATCGCTGCGGATTAAAGTTTCTACCTTCACGCCCAGGGCAACAGCGCTATGGCCGTCATCGGCGCGCGCATTTCCCATGCCCGTGCAAGTTGCCCAAGCCGCCAAGAACACCAGGGCCAGCAGCCCCAGCCTGGATTGTCTCTTCAAGGGTGCCGAAGTAGCTGGTCTTAATCCTCGGCCCTATTGAGCCTCAGATGTGAAGCTGCCTTCATGAAGTCTGATTTCCGCGGATGAAGAGCCATTGCGGCGGTGGTGTGGATAGTTGCCCTTTTGGCTTGGCCGAGAGATCGTGTGGACATCGGGATTCGGAGGCTCCACTGATGGAAGACACCCCCCCTGAGCATTTGCCAGGAGCGCGCTGACGATCCGGCCCCTGCTCCAACACTCTCGACGGATCTCTGACGTCTCTTGGCTGAAAAGCCTCCACCGCACCGCCCTAGGTGCCCCGGATTAATCGAGACGTCCCCCTAGTCACCTGGCCCCAGGTGCTTGCGTCAGCAGCTCCGCAGTACAACTGAAGACACCCGGATCTCACGATCTGATTGCTAACTAACTTGCGCCCAGCCGCGCCCCACCCCTTGGGCAGGCACCACGGCTGGGTCAACAGAAGCCCGGGGCTCGCGCTCCGGGCTTCCTAGCTTTTATGCCGCTGGGGAAGAAGGCCATGCCTGCGCCACCAGAGACTCACCAGCAGTCGATTGAGCGCCGGGCCCAAGAGCTGCTGGCCCAGGTCAGCCTTGCCGAGAAGCTGGCTCTTCTGGAGGGCGATACCGACTTTTGGCCAGGCATGGTCGATATCGCTAGCCGTGATGCTTCCCACGTCCATCCCTGGCCGGCGGGGGCGGTGCCGCGCCTGGGGCTAGCCGGTCTGCAGTTTGTTGATGGCCCGCGGGGGGTGGTGCTCAAGGGTGGGGCGACTACCTTCCCGCCGCCGATTGCCCGCGGTGCCTGCTGGGACGTGGATTTGGAGGAGCGGATCGGCGAGGCTATGGCCCGCGAGGCCCGCAGTTTTGGGGCCAACTGGCTTGCGGCGGTGTGCGTCAACCTGCTCCGCCACCCAGGCTGGGGCCGGGCCCAGGAGACCTACGGCGAAGATCCGGTGCTGCTCGGCGCCCTAGGGGCGGCGATGACCCGAGGCATCCAGCGCCACGCCGTGGCCTGCGTCAAGCATTTCGCCCTCAACTCGATTGACAGCTCCCGCTTCCTGGTGGACGTGCAGGTGAGTGAGCGGGTGCTGCACGAGCTCTACCTGCCCCACTTCCGCGCCTGCGTGGAGGCCGGGGCCGGCTCGGTTATGAGCGCCTACAACCAGGTGAATGGCGAGTGGTGCGGTCAGCACCCCGCGCTGCTCAACGAAATCCTCAAGCTGCGCTGGGGATTCAGGGGATTCGTGGTCACTGACTTCATCTTCGGGGTGCGCGATGGCGTTGCCGCGGTGCGGGCCGGCCAGGACCTGGAAATGCCCTTCCGCATGATTTTTGCCGGTTGCCTGGCGGCTGCCGTTGCCGATGGTCGGCTGCCCCAGCAGCGCTTGGATGACGCCGTGCTGCGCCAGCTGCGGGCGCAGCTCGCCGTGCCCCCGGGTTCCTATCCCATCAGCCTGCGCGGCTGCGCCGAGCACCGGGCCCTGGCCCGGGAGGCTGCCACCAAGTCGATCGTGCTGCTCCAAAACGAATCTGCAGCTGCAGGCCCGTCCGCCCCCCCCCTGTTGCCCCTGGATCCGACCCGCTCGCTGGCGGTGATCGGCAGCCTGGCCGCTGTCGCCAACCTGGGCGATCGCGGCTCTTCCGACACCCGGCCAGAGCCCGGCGTGGTGGTCACGCCCTTGCAGGGGCTGCAGGCAGGGGCTGCACCGGGGGCTGTGCGTTATGCCAGCGGTGAGCGCCTGGCTGAGGCCACTGCCCTGGCCGCCAGCTGTGACGCGGCCCTGCTGGTACTGGGCCTCGACTGGCGCCTGGAGGGGGAGCACATCCATCCCGGCGACATCGCGCCGATCCTGCGCCAGATACCGCCCCCCCATCCCCTGCTGGGGCGCTGGTGGCCGCCGGTGGCTCGGGCCATTGCCGCCATCACCAGCTACGGCTCGGCGCGTCAGGGGGGCGATTTCGCCGCCGGCGACCGCACCAACCTGGAGCTGCCCGCTGAGCAGGTGGCCTTGATCGAGGCCGTGCGGGCGGCAAACCCCCGCACAGTGGTGGTGTTGATGGGAGGTGGGGCAATCTTGATCGAGGCCTGGCGCCGTGCTGTGCCGGCGATCCTGCTGCTCTGGTATCCGGGTGAGCGGGGCGGTGAGTCCTTGGCCGACGTGGTGTTCGGCCAGGTGTCGCCCAGTGGCCGCCTGCCCTTCGCCATTCCCACCAGCGCCGACCACCTGCCTGATTTCGAGCCCCGGGCTCCCCAAGTGCGCTACGACCTCTGGCACGGCTACCGCCGCTTGCAGCGAGACGGCAATCCGGCTGCCTTCCCCTTCGGCTTTGGGCTCTCCTACTCAGAGCTGCGCCTCAGCCAGGCGGAGGCCGAGCTGCAGCCAAATCAAATTCGGCTGGCTGTAACTGCCCAAAATGCCGGCCTGCTGGCCAGTGAGGTTGTGGTGCAGGTGTACGCCGAACCGCCTGGGGTAGTGCTGGAGCGGCCTGAGCGCAGCCTGGTGGGCTTCGCTAGGGCGGCGCTGCAGCCAGGCGCCTGCCGGCGGCTTCAGCTGCTGATTCCGCTGCGTCAATTGGCCTATTTCGATGAAGTATCGAGCCACTTTTGGCTGGAGGCTGGCTGCCATCGCTTGCGGGTTGGCCAACACAGTGAAGATGGGGGGGTGCTGCTGGAGATCAATTGCGAGGCAAAGGATTTGGGCCCCTGATCAGCCTTTGCCCAACAGGCGCTGCAGCCGCAGGCGGTTATAGCGCTGCACCCATAGGCAGGGCAGATTGAAGGCGGTAGCAAAGGCGAGGTTGATCAGCACCCCCGCCGGCGGTAGCCACAGGGGCGTGATGGTCCAGAAAAGCCACAGGGCCAGATGCACCAGCTCGGCTCGGCGAGTTTCCAGCACCAGCCGCTCCAGCTTGCGGCGCTCGCGGCTCACCAGGCTTGCCTTGGCGATCCCATTGGGCAGGGCGTGACCGGCATCGGGTAGCCAGGGCTTCCAGCGGCGGATCGCCAGCCGCTTTTCAAAGCCCTGTTGCTGTTCGCGCCAGGGCCGCCGCATAAACCAGTGCTCCCGCTCCAACCAAGCGGCTGGCAGCCTGTTGGCCAGGGAGCCCACCAGCAGGCTCCAGAGCAGCCAGCCCAGGGCGCTGGAGGAGGCTGTCATCAGCGGAGAAAGGTTTGTCATCAGGGCCGCAGCAGTTCCTGGGCCAGTAAGTGCACCGATTTGGGAGCGCGCAGCAGCTGGGGATGGGCCCACACCGGCAGCATCTGGGTGCGGCCCACAGGCAGCACGGCCCGCCAGCCGGGCAGCACGGCTAGGTCGATGGCCGAATAAAAGCTGCAGCAGTCGATCCCGGCCAGGGCTTCGAGGTTGCCGTTGAGCTTGGTGAGCAGGGGGCTGCCCGATTTGAGGTCGGCGATTCCCGCCAGCAGGCGGCCCGGCCAGGGTTGGGCGGTGAGGGTGCCTTGCTGGGGACTCCCCACGCTGATGAAGCGCCTGGTGCGTCGTTGGCCGCCCAGCAGCTGGATCCAGGTGCGGGCGATTACGCCGCCGATCGAAAAGCCCAGCAGATCAATGGGTTGCTCCAGCCCGAAGGCCGCTTCGATATGACAACCGAGTAGTTCGGCCGCCTCGGGGACGGGGGTGAGGCCAAACCGCAGCGGTAGCTCGGGGATTAACAGCGGTTGGCGCTTGTCCCCCAGGCAGCGCTTAAGCGCATTGAAAACCGCGGGGCTGTCGAGCAGCCCGTGCACCAGCACCAGCGGGGTTGCATCGGCGATGGGACCACCATCCGATTCACTTACTCAATCTGACCTTTCCACCACGGTGCTGCGGCCTAGCAGCAGATCCCGCGCCCCATTTACCCGTTGCATCGTGTCGTGACTGCCACCGCGGTCTGGGTGGTGTTCGGCGGCGGCGCTCTTCCAAGCCCGGTTGACGTCGTCGGCGCCGATGCGCCCGGCCAGGGGCAGGTGCAATCGCTGACGCGCCACGATCGCATCAAGATCGGGATGCTTACCCAAAGGGCCCCAGTCCGCTTTGCTCAGCGCGGGGCTGCGCTTTTTGCCTCCTTTGCGTCGTGCCTTGCTTTGGCCCGATCCACCGAATCCCCGCTGGGACTGGCTTGTCTCTTCTGCCGGCGCGGCGGCGGCCCGCGGCGATCGGGTCGCCACCAGACCGGTCAAATTGGCTTGCATGGTCTGGGGCATCAGCTCTGCCGCGATATATCCACTGTCCTTCATGGCCGGCTAGCCCCGTAGTGGCCTAGGCGACGCTCATCGCTGGCTAGGGGCGAGATAACGCTCGTAAAAAAGGCCAGATTCAATCGGCGTTTCAAAGGCCAGTCCGAGAAAAAAGGTGATGCCCTCCTGGGTGCGCCAAGCCAGCCGGGCTTCCATACGGTGGTCGAGACGTTCGTAGTGATCAAAAATTGTCAGCGTGAAGCTGTCGCCCGTTAGGCTTTCGATGGTGCTCTGGGTGAAAACGCACACTCCGCCTTCCCCCAAATCCCAGACCTTGATAATGCAGCGCACCCCGTCGCTGCCCACTAGCTCCCCTTGGAGAGCGCCACTTCCAAGGGGGGCAGGACGGCGGACGTAGGCCCGGCGGGGAGTGCCACGACGGTCCGAACCCTTGCTGGCATCCCGGCGTGCTGCTCGGCGATCGCTTTCGCCGCGGCGGTCCCGGCCCGGTGCTCGGAAGGGAGGTTGGCTGTCATTGACCATTGGTCTGCGCCACCTGGCTTTGAGAAATAGCCATCTTTATCCTCGCAAGTGGTGTTGCTGAATGGGGTGTCGCCTCAGCCAGCCGCCCCGACTTGTTGATTAGTTTGCCGAGATGCGCATTGCTGTTGCGATTTTGGTGGTCAGCGGCTTGCTGGCGGGGTGCTCCGGGGAGCGACCCACTTGGAAGGCTGCCAATGCCCTGGTGGTTGACTGCACAACAGACAAGCAGCGCAGTTTTCACGTGCATCTTGCCGCTGACAGCCGCAACGCCACCGTGCTCAACGAGTTCAAAGACTCTGGAGACCACCTCAACGACATGCGCGATGCCAGGCGTTCAGCAGGGACCTACCAGCTAGCGGGTTACCGCATTCAGATAGATCTTTTTCTCAAGGACGGTGCATTTGGTGAGGCCCAAGGGGAATTGGTGAAGCTTTTTATTGACCAACCCTCGATGGACTTCCAGCTGATTGCCCTGTCACCCGGGGGTGGACGATCCCAGCAGGCCAGGCTGCTGGCCCTAGGCCGTTGCGTCACCAGCCCCTACTCAGGCCTGGACGCCCACCAGCTCCACCCCAGTTCAGACAAGTTCACAACCAAAGCTTTGGCTGAGCAGCGGGCCCAGGCGCTCGGCTGTGAGGGCGCCCATGCCATGGGCTCGATCTGGATGCCTTGCGCTTCTGGAGCGTCTTATGACAAGGCTGCAGGCACTGCGGCCCACCCAGTGTCAGATGGGTCTAAAATTAAGAAGAGGTGAGGCGCGCTTGGCGCGATCGGTCTGCTCTGGCCTGCGTTGTGGGGGTTTTATGAGATCGGTGACCAGATTTCGCCTGCGAAACAGGCCTCTGGCTGTGTTCTTCAACCTCCGCGAGGGTCAGCGTTGGCCAGTAGAGCTCCCCATGGAGGGTTGGTTGCAGTGGGAGGGAAGGGTGCTGCCTGTCATTCCCGTTGATATCGCCAACTTCAGTGCCGGTGGCGTGGCGATATGGGTTGACCCAAAGCTCGATATATGCCCCGGCGGCCATGGCGTCTTAATTACCCAGGCCCATGGCCGTGGCTGTGGCTACCGGCCGGTCAAGGGCTGCTGGCAGGTCAAGGGTGCCAAACGTTCTTTAGTGGGCCTTGCCTTCGAGCGCTGAGGCTGGCTTTCAGTCTTCAATCAGTCGCCGAATCCGGCTGGATTGGGACCCGGCCACGACCCCCTGGCCATCGGGGCTAAGACTGGTTTTAGGCAGCCGGCGACTCGGTTTTACCTCTTTCACCCGTACGGCGTAAACGTGTAGGCCGATGGCCACCCCAAGCAGTAGCAGCAGGCTGAAAGCTGTGCGATGGCTGCCGTCGCGGCTCGGCATCGGTGGAGGTGCTGGATTGCTGATGACCCCAGTCTCTCAGGAGCAAGAGATGTGAAGACCTCCCCGATCCCAATCCAGGGCCAGCCAGCGCTCCTAGGATTTGCTTAAGAATTGAACGGCAAAAAAAGTCGATGCGTGTGCCATCCCTGCTAGCTCTGGCGGCCCTTGTGGGCTTTGTGATCGTGGAGTTAGTGCTTTGACCGGCAGCCATGAACACCGCTTTAAACGCTAAGGGCTTCTAGGGTCCGCTTTTACTGCGCCCCTGACCTGTGCAGGCACCCATGCTCCATTCCCTAGCCTTTCTGCTGTCCAGGGGCCAGGAATTGCCCGAAGAGGGCGTTGATTGGGAGGCTTTGGTTGCTGCCCAAGGCCAACAAGGTCCCGATCGCGGCCGGGGTCTGAGGCTGTTTCGGATGCCAGATCAATGGCAGGGCAGCCTCGATGAGCTGGTAGCTAGTGGCTGCGCCACCATCGCCGGCGAAGATCCCCTCGGCTCAGCGCCAGAGCGACGTTCCCTGATCTGCGATGCCGTGGTGACTCACTTTGACGTGCCCTCCCTGTGGATCGGCGTCTACGCCGTTAGAGGCCCCGCCGACGGCTCCTGGCTGCAAGTGCAGGAGGTGGAGCTGCTTGATCGCTTCCCCCTGGCTGAGGCAGCCAATGAAACCTGCTGGTTTTATCCCACTGATAACGGCTCCTACCTGTGTTGGGAAAATCAGACTGGCCTGACCCTGGCGCCGGGATGGTTGCCAGAGCAGGGGGGGCAGGAGCTTCCGATCGCCTATGACCGCGGCGAGGTGCATGTGCTCTGGTCTCTGATGGCCGATGACCAGGCGCTTACCTGTGTGGGCCTCACCTATCAGCGCCGGCGTATCGAGTGGCCGTTGCTTGAGCGCAGCCCTGAACCCAGCGCCACCTGGACCAGCTTTGAGGTCGACACGATGGCTGACCCCAGCTATCTAGAACGCGCCCGCATCAGCGTTTTTCCCCAGTGAGCGGGCGCAGCCTGGCTCAACGCACGAACAGCATCTCCTGGTAGGTGGGTAGGGGCCAGAGGTTGTCGTCAACCAGGGCCTCCAGGCTGTCAACCACCACGCGAAGGTCGCCCATCAAGGGCACCAGGGTGTCGGCCGAGTAGCGCATGTGGGCTTCGGTGCCGTGGGGGGGATTGTCGATGGCGCTTTGCAGCTGGCCGCTGATGTTCATCAACGACTGGCATAGTCCAGCCACTTCCTTTGGGGTTTCCGGCGATACCTGGATGCCTAGGGAACTCTGCAGTTGCAGGGACTCAGCTAGTTCGCCGAGGTAGCGGATCGCCGCCGGGTACACCTGGGTGCGGGCGATCTGGACGGCCAGCTTGGCTTCCACATCGATCGCCAGGATGTACTGCTCGGCGTAAACCTCAAAGCGGCTCTGCAGCTCCACGGCCGAGAGCACGCCGGTGCGCTCGAACAGCTCGCGCATTGATTGGCGCTCCAACACCGGCAGGGCATCGGCGGTGGTGCGCAGGTTTTCCAGGCCCCGCTCCTCCACGGCCATGCGGTGCCACTCATCGGAGTAGCCGTTGCCGCCAAACACGACGGCGCCATGCTGTTCGATCAGGGTCTTGAGGACGGCCAGAGCCCCTTCTTCCAGGCCGTAGCCACTGGCCAGCTTGGCCTCCAGCTCGCTGGAGATCCAGTCGAGGGAATCGGCCAGGATGGTGTTCAGGGCCACAAGCGGGCCAGCCACCGATTGGTTGGAGCCGACGGCGCGAAACTCGAAGCGGTTGCCAGTGAAGGCGAACGGCGAGGTGCGGTTGCGATCGCCGGCGTCCTTGTCGAATTCCGGCAGGGTGTCCACGCCGAAGTCCATCACGCCGCCGAGGGCCGAGCCGGAGAGCCGGCCCTCGCGGATCTGGTTGAAGACATCCTCCAGCTGGCTGCCCAGATACACCGAGATGATTGCCGGGGGCGCTTCGTTGGCGCCGAGGCGGTGGTCGTTGCTGGCGGTGGCGATCACGGCCCGCAGCAGGGGGCCATACATGTGCACGCCGCGGATCACCGCTCCGCAGAACATCAGAAACTGCAGGTTTTCATGGGGCGTCTTGCCTGGATCGAGCAGGTTCCCCTGGGTGGCGTTGCCGATCGACCAGTTGACGTGCTTACCAGAGCCGTTGATGCCGGCGAAGGGCTTCTCGTGCAGCAGGCAGGCCAGACCATGCTTCTTCGCCGTGCTGCGCAGAAGGGTCATGGTGAGCTGCTGGTGGTCGGTGGCCACGTTGGCGGCCTCGAAGAAAGGCGCAATCTCAAACTGGGATGGGGCCACCTCGTTGTGGCGGGTTTTGGCCGGAATCCCCAGGCGGTACATCTGCCGCTCCACCTCCTGCATGAACACCTGCACCCGCTCCGGGATGGCGCCGAAGTAGTGGTCATCAAACTGTTGGCCCTTGGCCGAGGGCCGACCAAACAGGGTGCGACCGGCCAGCAGCAGGTCTGGCCGCAGGGGCACGTAGGCGCTGTCGATCAGGAAGTACTCCTGCTCGGCGCCGCAGCTGGAGTTGACCGGGGCAATGGTGGTTTCCCCCAGCAGGCTGAGCAGCCTGTGGGCCTGTTTATTTACGGCTGCGATCGAGCGCAGCAGGGGGGTTTTTTTGTCGAGGGCCTCGCCGGTCCAGGAGACGAAGACGGTGGGGATGCAGAGGGTTACACCGTTGGGCGTCTCCATCAGCCAGGCGGGGCTGGTGATGTCCCAGGCGGTATAACCGCGGGCTTCAAAGGTGGAGCGGATACCGCCATTGGGAAAGGAGGAGCCGTCGGGCTCGCCCTGCACCAGCACCTTGCCGGTGAATTCTGTGAAGACCGTGCCGTCGCCCTGGGGTGAGATGAAGCCGTCGTGCTTCTCGGCAGTGGAGTTGGTGAGCGGATAAAAAACGTGGGAGTAATACAGGGCACCTCGGGCGGTGGCCCATTCCTTCATCGCTTGGGCTACCACGTTGGCTACCGACACATCGAGCTTGCTGCCCTCCTTGATGGTGCGCTGCACCGATTTGAAGATCTCCTTCGGCAGCGCCGCCTTCATCTTGTCGAGGGTGAATACGTCGCTAGCCCAGAGCTCATCGAGGGGCTGAATCGGAGCTGTTGGGGCGGCGGGGCGGCTGAGAATCTTGTCGAGGGCTTGAAGGCGTGGTTGGGAGGGCATGGGGAGTTCGCCACTGAACGTCACTCCACCTACCCAAAGCTGTTCCTCCCTCCAAGCTTTGCTGCGGTTGATACCAGCGGCGCGATTGGCCCCGGCTTGGCGTGTGCGGTAACCGTGACCACGCTCCTGCGAATTTGAGGTGCCAGCCCCAGACTTTCTTTTTGTAGGGAGTCAGGTATGGCCTCAGCTGATAGCCAGGCTCTGAAGGAGTCGATGCAAAGGCATCTCTTCTTCAGTCAGGCCAAGTCCAGCTCCCTGGCCACCAGCCACGACCACTACCGCTGCCTGGCTTTAGCGGTGCGTGATCGCCTGCTCAAAAACTGGGTCGACACCGCCGACACCTACACCCGCGAGCATGTCCGCACGGCCACCTACCTGTCGGCGGAATATTTACTGGGCCCGCACCTGGAAAACAACCTGGTGAATCTGGGCTTGGTGGAGGCAGCCCGGGAGGCCTGCACCAGCTTGGGCTTGAGCCTCGAGGAGCTGATCGCCGAGGAGCCCGAACCCGGTCTTGGTAATGGTGGCTTAGGTCGACTGGCCGCCTGCTTCCAGGAGTCGATGGCGACGCTGGAGCTGCCAGCGATCGGTTACGGCATCCGCTACGAATTCGGCATCTTCCGCCAGCAGATCACCCCCCACGGCCAGGTGGAGAGCACCGATCCCTGGCTGGCCCATGGCAATCCCTGGGAGGTGATCCGGCCGGAGTGGAGCTATCCGGTGCAGATCGGTGAACACACCGTGATCGGCGTCGCCTACGACACGCCGATCCTGGGCTACGGCGTAAACACAGCGAACACCCTGCGGCTCTGGTCGGCGGTGGCTCCTGAGGCCTTCGATTTCGCTTCCTTCAACGCCGGCGACTACACCAGGGCCGTGCTGCGCAAGATGCAGGCGGAGACCCTCTCGAAGGTGCTTTACCCCAACGACGAGCTGGACCAGGGCAAGCGGCTGCGCCTCTCCCAGCAGATCTTCTTCGTTAGCTGCTCCCTGCAGGACATGTTCCGCATCCTGCGGGGCCAGGGTCTGGAGGTGACCGACTTCCACCGCAAGTTTGCGCTGCAGCTAAACGACACCCATCCAGCTATCGCCGTGGCTGAGTTGATGCGGCTGCTGATGGATGAGCACGGCATCGATTGGGATACCGCTTGGTCGATCACCACCGCCAGCATCAGCTACACCAATCACACCCTGCTGCCTGAGGCCCTTGAAACCTGGGGCGTGGAGCTGTTTGAGCAGTTGCTGCCCCGCCAGCTGGAGATCATCTACGAGATCAACACCCGCTTCCTGCGCATGGCCCGGATTCGCTATCCCGGCGATTCCCAAATCCTGCAGCGCATTTCCCTGATTGAGGAGGGCCCGCAGCGCCGGGTGCGCATGGCCCACTTGGCTGTGGTGGGCAGCCACCACGTCAACGGCGTGGCCGAGCTGCACAGCACCCTGCTGAAGCAGCACCTGTTTGCTGATCTGGCCCGGATCTGGCCGGAGCGCTTCACCAATGTCACCAACGGCGTCACACCGCGGCGCTGGCTTGCGGTGGCCAACCCACCGCTGGCGGCCCTGCTCGATGAGGCGATCGGCGATCGCTGGCGCACCCACCTCGAGGAGCTGCAAGGGCTTGCCGCCTTTGCCGACGACCCTGCGTTCCTGGAGCGCTGGCAGGCGGTGCGGGATCTCGGCAAGCAGCGCCTCGCCCAGTACATGCGCCGCGAGCTGGGGGTGCTGGTGGACCACACCTCCCTCTTCGATGTGCAGGTGAAGCGCATCCACGAATACAAGCGCCAGCACCTGGCGGCCCTACAGATCGTGGAGCGCTATCTGCGCATTCGCGCCGGTGAAGACCTGCCGCCGCGCACTTTTGTGTTTGGTGGCAAGGCGGCTCCGGGCTATGCCCTGGCCAAGTTGATCATCCGCCTGCTGGTTGGTATCGCTGACGTGGTCAACATGGACCCGGCCATGGATGGCCGCCTCAAGGTGGTGTTCCTGCCCAATTTCAGCGTCAGCCTGGGCCAGCTGGTGTATCCAGCGGTGGATCTCTCCGAGCAGATCTCCACCGCTGGCAAGGAGGCCTCCGGTACCGGCAACATGAAGATGGCTCTCAATGGTGCGGTCACGATTGGCACCCTCGATGGGGCCAACATCGAAATCCGCGATTGCGTTGGGGCGGAGAACTTCTTTCTCTTTGGCCACACAGCGGAGCAGATCGAGCAGCTGGGCCACAGCGGTTATCACCCGATGCCCTGGATCGAGCAGGACCCGGCCGTGCGCCAGGCCCTGGAGTTGATCGGCTCGGGCTACTTCAGCGAGGGTGATGGCGAGCTCTTCCACCCCTTGCTTGCCAGCCTCACCAGCCACGACCCCTTCCGGGTGATGGCGGATGTGGCCGACTACCGCCGGGCTCAAAATGCCGTGGATGAAGCCTGGCTCGACCGGGGCCGCTGGGCGCGGATGTCGCTGCACAACACGATGCGCTGTGGCTTCTTCAGCAGTGATCGCTCGATCGCTGATTACGCCGAGCGCATCTGGAAGGTGGGCCGGGTGCCGGTGCAGGCCAGCGCCGCTGCTCCGGCGCCCTAGGCGCTCGGGGGCTCCGGCTTGTCGCTGTCCTTAAGCGAGGGGAAGCTGGAGCGGATCAGCTGGGCTACCTCCTGGTTCATCTGGGTGCGGAAGTCGGCAGCGGCGCCAGCTTCGAGCACCGGATAGGAGCGGGCCCCAACGTTGCGCAGGGGCTTCCAGCTGGTGGCTTCCTGCTGCTTGAGTGCTTCCAGCGGTGCGTCGAAGTCGAAGCTGAGCTCCCGCCCCTGGGCGGCGATGGCTGCGATCCAGGCCTCCCGGGCCGGCAGTAGGGCCTTGGCCTTGAGGGTGTCAGGTAACCCCAGCACCGGCTCGTAGTGATCCAGGGCTCGTAACTCGGCCTCGAGCAGAATCACCCAGGCAGCTTCTTCGCCGGGCTGCAGGCCAAGGCCTTCGGCGGCGGCGAGCATGGCGTCTCGATAGAGACACAGCCAGCGGTAGTGAGATTTCTGCTGCAGTGTTTTTTTGAGCGAGCTCTTGCCATGGGCAACCCGCTTGGGCAGGGCTGCTTCAGCCCGCCGCAGCAACACCCGATCTTCCGGCTCCAGGTTGATGGCGCCCCAGCGCTGCCGGTATTCCCAGAGCTCCTCGTATTGGCGCACTTCCTCAGGCGTCCAGCCCAGGCCCTGCAGTTCTTCGCCCCTGCTCGTTTCGTCCTTAGCCACCGGCACGCCTGTTGCTGTAGCAGGCAGCGTAGTGGCCGGAGCTCAACGCACAACCAGCACCGGGCAGCTGCTGTGGGTAAGCACCCGGTGGGTTTCGCTGCCCAGCAGCACCCCCTCTAGGCCGCGGCGGCCATGGGATGCCATCACAATCAGATCAGCCCCATGGCGACCTGCCGCCTCCACGATTGCCGCATAGGGCGTGGCGCTAACCACGGTGTCCTGGTCGCTGACCACCCCGGCGGCCTGGGACGCGGCTGCGGCTGCCGCCAGAATTTGCTCGGCGCCATGGCGAGCGGCTTGCACTAGGGCGGTCACCGTATTGGGGTCCACCAGCTCACCCACGCCCACTAGGGAGATGGGGAAGTTGGATTGCGCGTGGAAAAAGGTGATGCGAGCTCCCAGGCTGTGGGCCAGCGCCACCGCCTGCTGCACGGCCTTGCCTGAGAGCTCGGAGCCATCGGTGGGCACCAGCAGGTGGCTGTATGGCATTTACGGCGCAGGGGGGCGGTGGAGCTCCAGCCTGGGGCAGCTGGCGCCGCCTAGCAACTGCCTGAGCCTTTCCAGCCAGCTAAGTGGGCAGCGGCGCGGGAGCGGGCCAGGGCGCGGGCGCGGGGCAGCGCTGGCTCGAGTTGTTCGGAGCTGAAGGGCGGCAGGGGGCGGCTGCGCAGCCAGGCCCCCCAGCGGAATTCGTGGAAGGGAATCAGCGGTGCGGCACCTAGCACCCCTTCCTGCTTCAGCTTCCACACCAAGCTGCGGTAGGGGTCGTCCTGTAGGCCTGTGAGCTGCTCGGGCAGGGCGCTGGGGGGCAGGGGCCCCAATCCCCTGCCGTCATAGAGGTAGAGCCAGCCGCGTTGATGCAGGGCAGCAAGCACCTGCTGGGGGTCGGGGCTGTCGAGCTCGAGCACCACGTAGCCGAAGGCGGTGGCGTCGGGTTCGATCTCGATCAGGGCCCGTAGGCGGTGGTGGCGGTCGACCATCCATACGCTGCCAGCAGCGCTGCGCACCAGCGGCACGGGCTTGCTGCCCAGGTAGGAGCGGCGTTCGCGGGCATTTTCGGCACCGAAATCACGCAGCCTGCTGCGCACTTCAGCCAGTCCCACGCAGAGCTGGGTCGGGCGCAGCTGGGCGATGGGCACCTCAAGCAGCTCACCCCCCGGGAGCGGGGCCGGCAACGGCTGGTATGGGGGAAGGCGCAGGGCCATGACGTCAAGGCAGCCCGGATATCCCCATCCTGGCCCGCTGCTTCCCGGAATAGGGTCGCCCTCAAGTGCGAGTGGCCATGGCTTCCCCCTCCCATCCCGACCTGAGTGCTGGCCCCCACGGCCCGATCGGGGTGCTGGTTTGCGGCCACGGCAGCCGCAATCGGCTGGCAGTAGCCGAATTTGCCGAGCTGGCTAAGGGCCTCCAAGCACGGCTGCCCGAGGTGCCTGTGGAATACGGCTACCTGGAATTTGCCAGGCCGATCCTGCGCGATGGCCTGGAGGCGCTGCGGGCTCGTGGCGTAAGCCACGTGCTTGCCGTGCCGGCCATGTTGTTTGCAGCGGGCCACGCCAAAAACGACATCCCCTCGGTGCTCAATACCTACGCGGCCGAGACGGGCCTGCGTATCGACTACGGCCGCGAACTGGGCGTTGACCTGAAGATGATTCAGGCGGCCGGGGCCCGGATTCGCGAAGTTCTCGATGGGGCCGCTGCAGAGGTGCCCCTGCACGAAACAATGTTGGTCGTGGTGGGCCGGGGCTCGTCCGACCCCGATGCCAATTCCAATGTCGCCAAGGTGACGCGGATGTTGGTGGAGGGTTTTGGTTTTGGCTGGGGTGAAACGGTTTATTCCGGGGTCACCTTTCCGTTGGTGGAGCCTGGACTGCGCCAAGTGGTGAGACTTGGCTATCGCCGGGTTGTCGTTTTCCCCTATTTCCTGTTCTCCGGGGTGCTGGTGAGCCGGATCCAGCAGCACACCGAGAGGGTGGCCCAGGACCATCCCGAGGTGGAGTTCCTGAAGGCCTCCTATCTGGCTGATCACCCCCTAGTGCTGGACACCTTTGTGGAGCGGGTGGCTGAGGTGGTGCGCGGTGACGCCAACATGAATTGTTCGCTGTGCAAATACCGGGCCCAAGTGCTCGGCTTTGAGACTGAGGTTGGGGCGCCCCAGCACAGCCACCATCACCACGTTGAGGGGCTCACCGACGGCTGTGACCTCTGTGAGCGCGAGTGCACCGGTGCCTGCCAGCCCGATGGCGTGCCGATTCCAGTGGGCGGCCATAGCCACGATGACTCCCACGGGCACAGCCATGACCACGGCCACAGCCACGACCACGGGCACAGCCATCACCATCCGCCCTACCCCCACGCGGACCATCCCCTCGGTCCCACAACCCTGCGCCAGGGCAGCAGCAGCTGAGCCCTCTGGGAGATGTCAGGGGATCAGCAGCTAAATCTGCGTTGCAGGCCCAAATCGGAATTAATCCAGTTGGTTTGACCTGGCTCAGTCTTCTCGGCGCGCCGGAAGTCTCGCGAGACTCCAGCTCATCAGTTCTGCTGATTGGTTATCCCTTTCCCCATTTTTGGCGTCTTTTCCCCGGTTTATTAGGGTTTTTCCCCAGAACAGGGGCCTTTGAGCCAGTTCAGGCCTGCCTGTTGGGGAATAGCGGCTTTTGTTCTCTCTGACCTTGACAGCACAGGCGGCGGCCGCCCTCGCAGGCTTTGCAAATTCTCGCTGCCCCTTGTGGAACCGCCGGCACAGGCAATCTCAGTTGAGAACGGTGTGGTTTCGCCTTGGCTTTCAGGCTTTGACGGACATGGCAGCGATGTGGCCTACTGAGGCCTCCCCAAACTCTTATTTCGTAATGACAGCCGAGCGCAGTCACCTCCAGCGCTGTATGGAGCAGCCCAGCTGCGCAGAAGTTTTAGTGGAGGCTGAAGCCGGCAGCATCAGCCTGGAGGCGGAGGTGCCAGAGGTGTTGTTCGATGGCATGCGTGAGTTCCTGCGCAGCCACCCCCAGTGGGATCAATACCGCTTGATCTCCTCAGCTCTTTCCAGCTTTCTTTTTCAGCACGGCTGCGCCGATAAGGGAGTGAGCCAGCACTACCTCAACGGCCTGTTCCTGCGCCGCTGAATTTTTTAAACCTGGTGGCAGTTATCAAAAAAAAGACGGAGGGGCCAACCTCCGCCTGGGTCTCCCTTGCCCGACCCTTTAGAGGTCGACTTTGCCATTGTGAGCAGGGTTGCTCAAGCCGGTTGTGGCGATAGACACCGGATTGCAACCGGTTTATGGGGCTCCTTGGCGCAACCTGGCGGCAGCGGCTTCGCAAGCGCGCCAGGTGATGGCCATTTCAGTGAGGGTTGGGCTCTGCCAGCCGGCCCGGGGCCAGCAGGCCCCATCGACTACCAGCACATTGGGGGCGCCCCAGCACTGGTTGAGGTGATTCACCACACCTGCCTCGGGTTGGCTTGCCATGCGGGCGCCGCCGAGTTCGTGGATGTAGTAGCCAGGTGGTGGCGCCTCGGGGCTTACCGCCAGGCTGGTGCGGATCCAGGGCTCCAGCAGCGGCAGCACAAATAGCTCTTCGATGGGCCTGATCTGCCCCCCACCAGCTGCCACCACCGCCTCCATGCGCCGGTGCATGTGGGCCACCAGGCGCTGCTCGTTTGCCCCCCAGCGGCAGTTGATGTGGGCGGTGGGTAGCCCCCAGGCATCGAGTTGTTCGCCGTTCAACGTCACCTGGTTGTCGGCGTTGGGTTGCACGTCGCCGTGACCGATTAGAAAGCCAACCGCCTCGCCACGGCGGCGCTGCAGCAGGGCGGGTGGATCAAAGCGCTGAAGGGCAGTCCAGAGGCCGTAGCCGCCACAGAAATCAGCTTCGCTGCCAGCGTCAAGGTTGACCGTGTTGGGTATGAAGCAGCTACCGGCCCCTGAAAGTTCGCTGGGCCCATCCAGGGCCGGCACCCCGGGAATCGAAAAGAAGCGACTGCTGGAGATGTGGTCCATCAGATAACGACCGAGGCTGCCGGATGGATCGATTAGGCCGCCGCGTTGGTGGGCTTCGCTCGAGTGCAGCAGGATCCGCAGGGTCTCGATCGTTGAGGCGCAGAGCACCACCAAGGGCGCCTCAATGCGCTCGTGGGCTGCCGATTTGCCGTCTACCAGCACCACTCCCCGGGCCCGGTCGCCGTCGAGCAGTAGATGGCTCACCACGGCGTTGCTGCGCACCTGGGTGCGCCCCGTTGCCAGGGCCCGTGCCAAGGTGCGCCCCTGGCTGGCGGAGCGGGGCCAGCCCGCACCTCGGTGCAGGTTGAAACCGCGCGAGTGGATCAGGGGCAGGCCGAGCTCGTCGCCGATGCGGCGCTGCAGGTGGCGCTCGCCCGGGGTGAAGGGCAAGGGCGCCTGGAAGTGGCCATCGGGCAGCTGGGGCAGGCCGTCGCAGGCGCCGTGCACCTCCAGCAACTGCTCAAGGCGGGTGTAATAGGGCGCTAGCTCGGTGCTGCCGATCGGCCAGCTTGCCCCCTGGCCATCGCGCTCAGCGGCACCGAATTCGTAGTCGGAAAGGCGCAGGGTGATGCCTCCCCAGGTGAGGCTTTTGCCCCCCACCTGCCGGCCCCGGCTCCACAAAAACGGGGCGTCGTCTGGGGTGGAGTAGGGATTGAGCCGCTCATCGACAAACAGCTGGGGATTGTGTTTCCAGAAGCCCGGATGGTGGCGCTGCAGGCGTTGCTGGCCGCTGGCGATGTGGGCCACACGTCGGGCCGTATTCAGCGGTTCGCTGCCGAAGGCCTGGCGGGATGAGAGCTCAGGACCGGCCTCCAGCACAAGCACCCGCAACCCCGCCTCGGCCAGCACCATGGCAGCCACACCGCCGGTAGCGCCGGAGCCCACCACGATGGCGTCGGGCTGGGTCACGCTGGCGGGGATGGCCATCTTCTGGGCGGTGATCGCTGGGGCAGCGCAGGTGAACGTTCAAACAACAAAGCCCCGACAGGAGACTGCCGGGGCTTTGGGAAGTGGTGGCGGGGGCGAGATTTGAACTCGCGACCTTCGGGTTATGAGCCCGACGAGCTACCAGACTGCTCTACCCCGCGTCGACCTCTTAACCATACCAGTCGAAGTGCCTAGTACTGCCGCTCAGTCGAAGCGCAGCTCGCCGATCACCTCCAGACGCAGATGGGGGGCTGGGATCAAGAAGCGGGTGCGCAGCTCTTCAAGCGCTATCGGCGTTAGCCAGTCGAGCTGCTCGAGCAGGTGCAGGGCTACGGCTTGCTTGGCTCGGGCGGAGCCGTCTTCCACCTTGATCGCCACCCCCATGCCTTCACCGACGCGGCTGAGGCACTGGATGCCTTCAGCTCCTCCCTTGCTCACCACTTGACCGTGGCCGCCGCGCATCAGTTCGGTGTCAAAGCGCCCCTCGCCGGCCACTAGTTCGGGGTGGGCCAACATCGCCCGGCTGAGGCGCTCCAGATCTGCCTGGCTGCCGGCGCCCAGGTGGGCGTAGAGCAGGGCCATCTGGGCCAGTTGCAGCTGCAGGGTGGGGGCGCCGCAGTCGTCACGGGCGGTGAGCAGCTCGGCGGCTGGCAGGGCGAGCAAATCGCCCACGCGCTTGAGCACCTCCTGCTGCAGAGGATGCTCTTTTTGTAGGTAGCTCTCGGTACTCCAGTTCAGTTGCCGGCAGGTGGCCAGGAAGGCGGCGTGCTTGCCGGAACAGTTGTGCTCAAGGGGGCTTTTGCCGCAGTCGGGCACGGGGCATTGCAGCTGCTCGGCCTCGATTTCAGCGCCCCAAAGCAGCTTGAAGGCCTCGCGGGCGTGCATGGCCGTGCCGGTGTGGCTGGCGCAGGCGATCGCCAGGCCCCGCTCGCCGCAGTTGCAGTGGTCGGCGGCGCCACTGCTCACAAAAACCGTGGCCTGAAAGGGCTTTAGGGCAGAGCGCACAAAGCTCAGCTGCTGGGGATCTCCTGCCCGCATCAATACGCGGCCGCGGCCGTCGCAAACCACCGCGTGCACCCGGTGGCGCGATTCAACGATGCCGTTGCGCAGCAGCCGCACCTCTAGGGGAGGGACGCCCCCGCGGGCGGTGCCACCGAAACTGGAGGACAGGGTCACTAGAGCCCAGGAGCTGGTCTCAAAGAGCCTGACAGAGGCTGGCCCCCACCAGGGCCAGGATTACCGCCAGGGCTGCACCCTGCTGCAGCCGCCGCAGCACCGGTTGCACCTGGTGCTGGGCCACCAGCAGGTCCTGCTGGCGCCAGGCCAGGGGCTTTTCCCACACCTGTCCGTCGTACCAGCCTGATTCCTCGTATTCGACCCGCTCGGAGATCAGGCGGCGGTGCACGTAGTTCCAACCGAGCCACTGGCGCACGAGCAGCAGCATCGGCAGCGCCACTGCAGCCACCATGCCCGCCAGCACCAGCTGGGCAGGGTGGTGGCGCAACACCCAGCTGCCACTGGCCACCAATGTGGAGAGGGGCAGCAGCAACAGCCAGCTGGTGGCTAAGGGGCGCAACAGACCTGGCAGGTCGTGGGACGGCCAAACGAAAAACCAGGAGGCCAGCAACTGCTCGTATTCCTGCAGGGGCCGTTGCTCGGGCGGCACCGGGCACGGCATGGCGTTCAGGGAGAAACTGCTGGGGTTGAGCTTACGAAGCGCACCTGTTCACCGTGGCCCCAGAAGGATTCGAGGTCGTAGTAGGTGCGCTCGCTGGGGGTGAGCACGTGCACGATCACTTCGCCGTAATCGAGCAGCATCCAGCGGCCCTCCTTCTGGCCTTCGCGCCGTAGGGGTAGGCGGCCGGTGGTCTCCTCGATCTGATCCTCAGCCGAGCGGGCGATGGCCCGCACCTGCACGTCGGAGAGGCCGCTGCAGATCACAAACCAATCGGCCAACGACGAAACCTCGTCAACGCGAATCAGACGAATGTCCACGGCCTTGCGGTCGTCACAGGCTTCTGCCGCCAGCTTGGCCAGCTGCTCGCTGTCGAGCTCCTGGTGGGTCGTGGACCTGCCAGCGGGGGAATCAGCCATAGACGTTCTCACTGGTGACGGATTGACGCGAGCCCTGTTGCTGGGCCATTTCAGCCCGGGCCTTGCCGGCACTCTTGCGCAGTGCCTCGAGCCGGTCTTCGTAGAAGGCGCGCTTCTTTTTCTTGCGGGTCTGCTCCACCAGCTCCTTGAGGGCGCCGCCCAGGCTCTTGTAGGCATTGGGCAGGGTGTAACCGAAGCGGGTGGCTAGGTCGATGGCCCGCTCATCGGCGGCGATGGCGTCCTGCAGTCGCTTTTCGGAGTTGTTTTTGAGGTAAAGGCGGTAGCCGGCAAAGCCGGATAGGCCCAGGGCCATTACCAGTAGGAGGCCGTCCTGCACCCACAGCTCACCGATGGCTCCACCCAGGCCGATCGCCAGGGCCGCCATCTCCCAACCGTCGCGGGGCACCGCATCGTTCTGGACGCGGCCCACCTCGTGCCAAAACAGCAGATTGCGATGATCGATTGCCAGCCCATCCCAGCTTTCCAGGTCGACCTGAATTTCGACTTCATCGCGGCCGATCTCCTCGATGGTGATCAGGGGCGGTTCCACCGAGGCGGCCGCTTCGACAAATACCCAGCTCTGCAATTCAGGGGGCAGCAGCCCTTTCAGGCGCTGGAGCTCACTCATCTAGGGCTTCCGCGTTATCGATCAGGTTAGCGATTCCAGCCGCAGCTGCTGCCAGGGGGGCGTGAGAGGCTAGGCAGGTTTGGCTTGCCCACCCCCTATGCCCCGCCGCACGGACCTAAGGCGCATCCTGCTGCTGGGCTCGGGACCGATCGTGATCGGCCAGGCCTGTGAATTCGATTATTCCGGCACCCAGGCTTGCAAAGCGCTGCGGGCGGAAGGCTTTGAGGTGGTGTTGGTGAATTCCAACCCGGCCTCGATCATGACCGATCCGGACATGGCGGATCGCACCTACATCGAGCCCCTTACGCCCGAGGTGGTGGCCCGGGTGATTGAGATCGAGCAGCCCGATGCCCTTCTGCCCACGATGGGCGGCCAGACCGCTCTCAATCTGGCGGTAGCCCTGGCTGAAAACGGCACCCTGGAAAAGCACGGGGTGGAGCTGATCGGCGCCAACCTGCAGGCGATCCGCAAGGCGGAAGACCGGCTGCTCTTTAAGGAGGCGATGGAGCGGATCGGCGTGGCGGTGTGTCCCTCCGGCATCGCCAACACCCTGGAGGAGGCCGAGCGGGTGGGCGAGGTCATTGGCAGCTACCCCCGCATCATCCGGCCGGCCTTCACCCTCGGTGGCAGCGGCGGTGGCATCGCCTACAACCCCGAGGAGTTCCGCGCCTTCTGCAAAAGCGGCCTAGAGGCCAGCCCCGTCTCCCAGATCCTGGTGGAGCAGTCGCTGCTGGGCTGGAAGGAATTCGAGCTGGAGGTGATGCGCGACAGCGCCGACAACGTGGTGATCGTTTGCAGCATCGAAAACCTCGATCCGATGGGGGTACATACCGGTGATTCGATCACCGTTGCACCGGCCCAAACCCTCACCGACCGCGAATACCAGCGGCTGCGCGACCAGTCGATCGCGATCATTCGCGAGATCGGCGTCGACACCGGCGGCAGCAATATTCAATTTGCGATCAACCCCGCCAACGGCGATGTGGTGGTGATCGAGATGAACCCGCGCGTATCGCGCAGCTCGGCGCTGGCTTCGAAGGCCACAGGCTTTCCAATCGCCAAGATCGCCGCCCGCCTGGCGGTGGGCTACACCCTCGACGAAATCGTCAACGACATCACCGGTGCCACCCCGGCCTGCTTCGAGCCCACGATTGATTACGTGGTCACGAAGATTCCCCGCTTCGCCTTTGAGAAGTTCCGCGGCAGCCCCGCATTGCTCACAACTTCAATGAAGTCGGTGGGCGAGGCGATGGCTATCGGTCGCTGCTTCGAGGAGTCGTTCCAAAAGGCGTTGCGCTCCTTAGAAACGGGCCACGCCGGCTGGGGTTGCGACCGCCCCGATGCCGCAAGTGACCCCACGCTTGCCCCCGATCCCACCGTCCTGGAGCGGGCCCTGCGCACCGCCACGCCTGAGCGCATTTTTGCCGTGCGCGAGGCGATGCTCGCCGCCCGCAGCGACGACGAGATCCACCAGCTCAGCGCCATCGATCCCTGGTTTTTGGCCAAGCTGCGCTGCATCCTCGATGCTGAGCAGCGGCTGCTGCGGGGCCGGCAGCTGGAGCAACTCGATGCCGCCGCCCTGCTGGAGCTCAAACAGCTGGGGTTCTCCGATCGCCAGATCGCCTGGGCTACTGGTAGCGATGAACTCACGGTGCGGCGCCACCGTCAGGGGTTGGGCATCAATGCCGTGTTCAAAACCGTCGACACCTGTGCGGCGGAGTTTGCCTCCAGCACCCCGTATCACTACTCCACCTATGAGCGGCCGCTGGAGCGGCTCAACGCCGCCGGTGCGCTCGAGATCGTGCCGCCGGAAAATGAGGTGCAGCCGGAGAGCCGTCGCAAGGTGATGATCCTGGGTGGTGGGCCAAACCGCATCGGTCAGGGCATCGAATTCGACTATTGCTGCGTGCACGCCTCCTTCGCCCTGCAGGCGGAAGGCTTCGCCACCGTGATGGTGAATAGCAACCCGGAGACGGTGTCAACCGATTACGACACCAGTGATCGGTTGTATTTCGAGCCGCTCACCCTCGAAGACGTGCTCAACGTGATTGAGGTGGAGCATCCCGAGGGGGTGATCGTGCAGTTCGGTGGCCAAACGCCGCTGAAGCTGGCGATGCCGCTGCTGCGCTGGCTGGCCTCTCCCGAGGGCCTGGCCACCGGCAGTCGCATCTGGGGCACCTCACCGGAATCAATCGATTCGGCTGAAGACCGGGAGCAGTTCGAGGCGATCCTGCGCCGGCTGGACATCCGCCAGCCCCGCAACGGCCTGGCCCGCAGTGAGGCTGAGGCTCGGGCCATCGCCGCGCGCGTTGGCTATCCGGTGGTTGTGCGCCCCAGCTACGTGCTGGGCGGGCGCGCCATGGAGGTCGTCTACGACGAAGCCGAGCTCAACCGTTACATGGTGGAAGCGGTACAGGTGGAGCCCGACCACCCAGTGCTGATCGACCAATACCTCGATAACGCCATTGAAGTGGATGTGGATGCCCTTTGCGATCGAGATGGGGTGGTGCTGATTGGCGGTGTGATGGAGCACATCGAACCGGCCGGCATTCATTCGGGCGATTCGGCCTGCTGGCTGCCGTCGGTGAGCCTTAGCGAGGCGGCTCTCGCCACGATCCGCGCCTGGAGCCGGGACCTGGCGCTGGCCCTGGGGGTGCGCGGCCTGATCAACCTGCAGTTTGCGGTGCAAATCGACCCTGAGCAGGGCGAGCGGGTTTTCATCATCGAGGCAAATCCCCGGGCTTCCCGCACCGTGCCCTTCGTGGCTAAGGCCACCGGCGTGCCCCTGGCCAAGGTGGCCAGCCAGCTGATGGCCGGCCGCACCCTGGCGGAGCTGGGGCTCACGGCCGAACCCATCCCGCCCCTGCAAACGGTGAAGGAGGCGGTGCTGCCGTTCAAGCGCTTTCCGGGTTCCGACACCCTGCTGGGTCCGGAGATGCGCAGCACCGGTGAGGTGATGGGCATCGCCTCCACCGCCGGCATGGCCTATGCCAAGGCCGAACTGGCCGCCAATGAGGCTCTGCCCACCAAGGGCACGGTGTTTCTCTCCACCCACGACCGCGACAAGCCGGCCCTGCTGCCCGTGGCTGAGCGGCTGGTGGGGCTGGGCTTTGCCCTGATCGCCACCGGTGGCACCGCCGAGGCCCTTAGAGCCGCTGGCCTGCAGGTGGAATCAATCCTCAAGGTGCATGAGGGCCGACCCAACATTGAAGACGCGATCCGCTCGGCCCGCATTCAGCTGATCATCAACACCCCGATCGGCCGCCAGGCTGCCCACGACGACAAATATCTGCGCCGGGCGGCCCTCGACTACGCCGTGCCGACGGTGACAACCCTGGCCGGGGCCCGGGCGGCGGTGGAGGCGATCACAGCGCTGCAGCAGCAGACCATCGAGGTGAATGCCCTGCAGGACATCCACCCCGGACTCACTCGTTAGGGTTAGGGGGCCAGATAGATCCCGCCTTGACAGCCAGCACCCAAGTCAGCAACCAGATCACCTCAGGCAGCGACTGCACGGCGGCTTTCCGGGCCGCCTATGAAAATCGCTACACCTGGGAGCCGGATTTCGGTGGCTATCAGGGCCGCTGCATCTGGGAGCAACCCGGTGATGCGGCTCAAGAAGGTAGGCGTGTCGAGGGCAGCTTCGTGGTGGGCGCCGACCTCAAGGCCACGGTGACTGGCGTCGCTGATGAGGAGATTCACAAGGCCCTGGCCTCCCAACTGTGGGAGGTGGCGATCCACCGGGTGCGGCGCAGCTTTGAGCAAACCCACGGAGCTAACACCTTCAGCGCCGGCGACACCGACCCAGTGGGCACTGAAGTGATCGTGGGCGGCAAAAACGAAGGTGATCGCTATCGCATCAAGGGTGATGTGGTGACGATGGTGCATCGCCACATCCACGGCACCGTGGTGACGATCTTCACCGAGAGCACAACAGACACCGGCAGCGGCTACTTGAGCCGTAGTTACACCAGCCAGTACGCCGATCCGGCAACCGGCGCAGCTAAAGGGGGTATCAGCCGTTTCACCGACACCTTTGTGCCGCTTACCGAGGCTGGCCCCTGGGTGCTGAGCGAGCGGGTGGTTGAGACCGCTGCTCATGGCGACACGCCGGCCGGCCACCAGGTGTTTCGTTTCGAGGATCTTGCCCCCTTGGCTTAAGCCAAGAGGCCGCTGCTAGGCACAATGCAGCCATGTTTTCTCTTTGGATTGGTGCCTACGACCAGGGCTTGGCCTATGCCGGCCTGGCCCTGGGCACCTACCTGACGCTGCGCGTCCTCAACTTTCCAGACCTCACGGTGGACGGCTCCTTTGCCCTGGGAGGTGGCACCGCTGCGGTGTTGATCAGCCAGGGTGCCCCGGTGCCGGTGGCCTTGGGGCTGGCGATCTTGTTTGGCTGCTTGGCTGGCATGGTTACCGGCCTGATTCACACCCGGCTAGGTGTGAATGATCTGTTTGCAGGCATCCTCACCACCACGGGCCTTTATTCGATCACCCTGCGCCTGATGGGGCGCTCCAACATCCCCCTCTCTGAAACCCCAGCTGGAATTCTGGCCCTGCCCGACCTGGGCCTGGGCCTGGATGGTCAATGGGCCGTGGGATTAACCCTGGCGACCGTTGGGATGATCCTGCTGATCTCCTTCCTGATGGCCACCGATTTCGGCTTGTCTTTGCGCGCCCTAGGCAACAACCCCACCATGGCCCGCGCCAACGGCATCAACCAGCGCCGCGGGCTCACGGTGGGAATTGCTGCTGCTAATGGTCTGGTGGCCCTGGCCGGGGCGCTGGTTGCCACCTATCAGGGCTTTGCAGATGTGACCATGGGCATCGGCTCGCTGATCCTCGGACTAGGCATGGTGATCATTGGCGAAGCGGTGCTGCGGCCGCGCTCGCTGCCCTGGGCCCTGCTGGCGGTGGCGGTTGGGGCGATTTTGTTCCGCACCATGATCGCCATCGCGCTGCAGTTGGGCCTCGAACCGGTTGATCTCAAGCTGGCAACGGCCCTGCTGCTGTTGATCGCCCTGGCTTTCGGACGGCTGCGCATACCCGGTCTTTCGGCAGACCAAGGGAGGCAGGAGCAATGAGTACGGCTTCGGGTCTAAGAGTCCCTGGTCTCAGCGTTGAAGAGCTCAGCTGGGGCCATCCCCTGCCTGGATCGGGCTGGCGGCAATTATTCAGCGGTTTCTCGCTGAGCTGCCCCCCCGGCCAGTTTCTGGTGGTGATTGGCAGCAACGGCTCTGGCAAGAGCACCCTGCTCAATCTGGTGGCGGGTACCTTGCGCCACGGAGCTGGCCGTATCCACCTGGGTGGCCGCCCCCTGCACCGCCTGCGAGATCACCAGCGGGCCCGCTGGATCGGCCGGGTGATGCAAAACCCTCTGGAGGGCACTTGTCCGGGGCTGACTGTGGCTGAAAACCTGCGGCTGGCGGAGCGGCGCAACAGGCCAGCCAGGTTTGCAGCAGGTTTTTTGATTAGTGCCTTTGGTGGCATCCATCCCAATGGCGGCGACCGCAGGCGCTACCGCGAGCTGCTGGGCGAGCTGGGCTTGCCCTTGGCCGACCGGCTCGATGAACCGGTGGGTCAGCTTTCCGGAGGTCAGCGCCAGACCCTTAGCTTGGTGATGGCAACCCTGGGTTCACCGGATCTGCTGCTGCTCGATGAGCACACCGCTGCCCTTGACCCCCGGGCCGAAGCAACGGTGATGGCGCTCACCGAAAGGTTGGTTCGTCAGCTGGGCACTACCGCCTTGATGGTGACCCACAGCCTTGAGCAGGCCCTGAGCCACGGCGACAGGTTGGTGATGCTCCATGAAGGTGGCTTGATCGGCGACTGGAATGCTGCCGAGCGTGAACATCTCGACCCGTCCTCATTGCGGGCGATGTATGGCGCCGCCATAGTTGCCCCGCAGTCTTCCAGTGCCACAAATGGGTCTTCAGCGTCGTGAATTTCTGAGCCTGGTAGGGGCCGGCGCTGTGAGCACGGTGGTGCTCTCCGCCTGCGGCAAGCTCGGCGGCGGCACCAAGGTGAAAGGCCCCACCATCGGCATGCTGCAGATGGTGGAAGCCCCGCCTCCAACTAACACCCGCAAGGGCTTTGAAGCGGCCCTGGCAGAAGCTGGCTACATCCCTGGCAAAAACGTCAATTTCATCCAGAAGGATGCCGCCGGCGAGCTGCCCAACACCACCTTGGTGATGAAGCAGTTTGTGGGCGACCAGGTGGACATGATCCTGGCGGTGGGCACCCCGCCCCTGCAGGCCGCCATGAAGGTGGCCCCAGCAACCACTCCTGTGGTGTTCTGCTATTGCTCCAATCCCTGGGGTGCTGGAGCGGGCACGCCTCCGGGTGCCGTGGGTCAGCACAAGCCAAACGTGGTCGGCACGATCGGCACCAACCCGGTGGGCAAGGAGCTCGATTTGGCACGCCAAATCAACCCTGAGCTCAAGACCGTGGGCCTGATCTTCAACCCCGGCGAGCCCAACTCCGAATACGAAGCCAAGGTGCTTAAGGAGGAGGCGGCTAAACGCAACATCACCGTTGTGGAGCAGTCGGTGGCCAACTCCGGCGAAGTGCTGCAAGCCGCCCAGGTGCTGGCCGACAAGAAGGTCGAGGCCTTCGTGAAGATTGGCGATTACGCCACGATTCAGGGCTTTGGCTCGATTGCCAAGGTGGGCCTAGAGAAGAAGATTCCCGTGTATTCGGTGGATGCCGACGACATCAAGCTGCCCGGCTGCCTGGCCACTATCGGCTGGGCCTACTTCGATGACGGCTACGCCGCAGGCAAGCTGGCGGTGCGGGTATTGAAGGGAGAATCGCCGGCCAAGATGGCCTTCGAGCCCCTCACCAAAACGGAGTTGATGGTGAATAAGGCCACCGCCGAAGCGATCGGGGTAACGCTGCCTGAGGAGCTGATCAAGGAAGCTCAGAAGGTGGTGAGCTAGAGCCCACCCCCCATCAGATCACCCCTCTTTTCAGGGAAGGGGGGTGATGTTTTGCAGCTTGTCGTTGAGCTGGCTGGCCATAGCTTGGCGGCCTACGGCAAGCACCTTCAAGGTGTCTTCATGCATGCGCAGCTGGGCATCAGCTACCTGCATGCCTCGCACCAGCTCCTTCATCTCATCAGGCAAGCCGTTGAGGTCGTAGCGCTTGCCCTCGAAGGTGAGCACGGGGGGCTGGTTGCCCGACTGCTGGGTGATGTTGTCCACGAGAGGCAAAAAAATCTGCAGCTCTCAGGATACGGGTGGCAGGCCAACCGGTCGCTTGAAGAAAAACATCAGCAGCGGGCCCACCTGGGCTGCTTCCACCATCTCCCAGTTTTCCTTGCCGAGGGCATTGAGAAAAAACTGCAGCTGTTCGGCTGGGTGGCGTGGTTTGGTGGCTGCGGCGTCGTATTGCTGCGGGAATTCCTTTTTAAGAAACTCCGGGCTTAGGGCGCCGCCGAGCCGCTCACTATCTGCCTTGGGTGAGGGAGGGCCAGGAGGATTGCCGCTCTCCACGTTGATGTGGATCACCCGGTATTCCCAAGACATCAGGCTTGCAGATGAATGAATTGGCGCTCGCAGAGCACGCGGTAGCGGCCCCCCTGCGCCATCAGCTCATTGTGACTGCCCTGTTCGACGATGCGCCCGCCATCGAGCACCAGGATCCGGTCTGCCCCTTGCACGGTGGCTAGCCGGTGGGCGATCACCAGCACGGTGCGGCCCGCCATCGCCTGCTCCAGGCCCCGCTGCACCGCCTCCTCCGCTTCGGCATCGAGGGCGCTGGTGGCTTCATCCAGCAGCAGCACCGCCGGGTTGCCGAGCACGGCGCGGGCAATGGCCAGTCGTTGCAGCTGGCCACCAGAGAAGTTGCTGCCCCGCTCTTCAATGCGGCTGGCGTAGCCCTGGGGCAGGGCCTCGATGAAGCCGGCGGCGTTGGCGAGGCTGGCGGCCTGGCGGATGGCGGCTTCGCTGGCGGGCCGGCCGAAGGCAATCGCTTCAGCCACCGTGCCAGAAAACACACTGCTTTGTTGGGGCACCAGGGCTACGGCGCGGCGCAGCTCCCGCGCCCGCAGATCGGCTAGGTCGTGGCCATCAAGCAGCACCCGGCCCTGCTGGGCGGTGTTGAAGCGCAGCAGCAGGGAAAACAGGGTGCTTTTGCCGGCGCCGGAGGGACCCACCAGGGCCACTACCTGGCCAGGCCGCACCTGCAGATCCAGGTCGTGCAGCACCGGTTGGGTGGGGTTGTAGCCGAAGCGCACCTGCTCGAGCACCAGCTCGCCGCGCACGCTGCCAAGCGGCTGGGCCGAGGCCCGGTCTGGAGCCTCCACCGGTTCGGCCTCGATCGCCCGCAGTCGCCGCAGCGAGGCCTGGCCCTGCTGAAACTCGTTGAAGTTGGTGGTGAGGTGGGAGATCGGGTCGATCAACATCAGCAAGGCCGCCACGTAGCTGCTGAAGCCCTGGCTGTTGAGGCCGCCGGCCTGAATCCGGGCGGCGCCGAGCAGCAGCACGGTGAGGATGCCGGCAGCTTCCAGAAAGCCCACCACCGGGTGTTGCATGGCCAGCAGCTTGAGGGTGCGGTAGCGGGCCTGGCGGTGCAGGTCGATTTCAGTGTCGAAGCGCTGCTGCAGCCAGGGTTCGGCCGCGAAGGCGCGCACCAAGGGCAGGCCGCCGATCGCCTCGCCCAGCAGGCCCGCCAGTTCGCTCACCTGCTTCTGACTGCGTTCGGCGGCGGCCATTACCCGGGCGCCAAAACTGCTCACCAGCAGCACCACCACTGGCGCCAGCAGCAGGGTGGCCAGGGCTAGGGGCCAATCGAGCCACACCATGTAGCCGAGCACCACCACCAGCTGCAGGGCGCTGGGGGTGGTGTCTTGGATGGTTTTGTAGATCACTTCGCCCACCCGGTCGGCGTCTTCGGTGAGGCGATAGGTGAGGTCGCCGGCTGAGAGCTTCTCGAGGGCGCCGAATTCAAGCCGTTGCAGTCGGGCAAATAGGCCCCGGCGCAGCTCCTGACTCACCCGCAGGGCCGGCCCTGCCAGCAAGGTGTCCTGGCCGAACTGGGCCGCCTTCTGCACTAAAAACAGCCCTAGGGCCGCGGCGATCGTGCGCAGCACCACCGGGAAGTTGCCGGCGCCGATAGCGGGGATCAGCTGGCCCGCCAGCCAGGCAAGCAGCGGCCAGCAGGCCACATAGATCAGCATGCACAGCCCACCTGCCAGCAGGCGCCGGCGGTGGGGTTTCAGCAGCGGCCAGAGGTGTCGAAACCCGGCCGGTGAGGGTGCAAGCATGCGGTAACGCTATCGCTGCTCCCCCAAGCCGCCCCTTGAAACTCGACCAATTCCTCAAATACCAAGGCCTGGTAGGCACCGGTGGTGAAGCCAAGCTGCGCATTCAGCGCGGTGATGTGCGGGTGAATGGCGCCATAGAAACCCGTCGCGGTCGTCAGTTGGCCCCCGGTGATGCGGTCGATATCGATGGCCGCGAGCTGCTGTTTATGGGGACCCGGCCGCCGGCCCATTAGGTTTTCCTGACAGTGCTGGAGAGGGCCGATGCGTAAGGCCGTGATCGCGGGTAATTGGAAGATGCATATGACCTGCGCTGAGACGCGGGTATTTGCAGCCACGTTTCGGCCCCTGATTGCCGATCTTCCAGACGACCGGGAGGTGGTGATAGCGCCGCCTTTCACCTCGATTCCCACCCTCTGCCGCCACCTGGAGGGTGCTGGCGTGGAGTTTGCTGGCCAAAACGTGCACTGGGAAGACCAAGGTGCTTACACGGGCATGATCTCGGCGCCGATGCTGCTGGAGCACGGGGTGAGCTACGCCATCGTTGGCCACAGCGAGCCGCGCAAGTACTACAGCGAAAGCGATGAGCAGATCAACCTGCGCGCCCGCAACGCCCAGCGCCATGGCTTGATACCGATCCTGTGCGTGGGTGAAAGCCTCGACCAGCGGGAATCAAATGAAACCGAGCGGGTGATCCACCGCCAGATCGAACAGGGCCTCGAGGATGTGGATCCCACCCAGGTGGTGGTGGCCTACGAGCCGATCTGGGCGATCGGCACCGGCAAGACCTGCGCCGCCGAGGAGGCCAACCGCATCTGCGGTCTGATCCGGGGCTGGGTGGGCAATCCCGGCGTCACGGTGCAATACGGCGGCTCGGTGAACCCTGCCACCATCGACGATCTGATGGCCCAGAGCGACATCGACGGCGTGTTGGTGGGTGGGGCCTCCCTCGATCCAGTGAGCTTTGCCCGCATCGTCAACTACGGCCGCTGAGACTGGCCCCCTGAAACTGGCCCCTGAAACTGGCGCCGCTGTGATGGACCAACCCCGTTTCGCTTGGGGCGAGCGCACCGCGGTGATGGGGGTGCTGAACCTCACACCCGACTCCTTCAGTGACGGCGGCCGCCTCGCCAGCGTGGCGCAGGCGGTGCGCGCCGCTGGGCGGATGCTGGCCGAGGGAGCCGACCTGCTCGACCTTGGCGCCCAGAGCACCAGGCCCGGCGCTGAGGAGGTGGGCCCCGATCGGGAGCTGGCGCGGCTGCTGCCTGCTCTTACGGCCATTCGCGCGGCCCATCCAGGCGCCCTGCTCTCGATCGACACCTTCCATGCGGCGGTGGCGGAGGCGGCCTTGGCGGCGGGCGCCCACTGGATCAACGACGTCAGCGGCGGCCGGCGGGATCCGGCCCTATTGCGCTTGGCTGCTTCTGCCGGCTGCCCATTGGTGTTGATGCACAGCCGCGGCGATAGCCGCAGCATGAACTCCCTTGCCAACTACGTCGATGTGGTGGCGGAGGTGCGGGCTGGCCTATTGGCCGCCACTGAAAAGGCCTTGGCGGCAGGGGTGCGTCCGCTGCAGCTGATCTGGGATCCGGGGTTGGGCTTCGCTAAGGACACCGACCACAACCTGGATCTGCTGCGGGGCCTAGGCACCCTGGCGGCGGAAGGCTTTCCCCTACTGGTGGGGCCTTCGCGCAAGCGCTTCATCGGCGCGGTGCTTAACGAGCCCAGGCCCCGTGCCCGGCTGTGGGGCACGGCGGCGGTGTGCAGCCAGGCGATTGCCCAGGGGGCCCGCATCTTGCGAGTGCACGACGTTGGGCCGATCGTGCAGGTTGCCCGGATGACTGATGCGCTTTTGCCCGCTTAGCCAGCTTGGTAGTCGATCTGGCCTTTCTCGTTGACTTTGGCCAGCGAGAAGAAGCGGGCCGTGGTGGTGGAGATGAAGCCCAGCTCGGCCAGCAACTCGCCAACCCGGCCGCCCTTGCTGCGTTGCAGTTCGAGGGCCTGATCAAGTTGCTCATGGGTGATGCAACCCGTTTCCACCAGCCGCTCACCCAGCCGCTTCTCATTGAAGCCCTGCTCATCGAACAGGGCGGGGTTGAGCAGCAGATCCAGCATCTGGGGCGGCACCTGCAGGTTGAGCCGTAGGAATTCGCCGAAGCGCTGGGTTTCAGCGAAGGGGCGATAGTCCTCTAGTAATTGCTCCAGCTCTTCGATGTCGAGCACGCCGGCCTGCACCAGCTTGTTGCCGAGGTTTTGGCGCTGGAAGCTGGTGTCGGTGCTGGCGGCGGCATTGAGATCGCCTTCCACAACCTGAGGCGCCTGGAAGGCCTCCTTAACCCAAGGGTCGCTGCCCAGGAAGCCAAATAGCTCGCGTGGGTTGAGGGTGAGGCTACCGAGACTTTCTTCGATCAGCTCTTCAAGAAAGGCCACCTCGGTAGTGGGACCGATCACCTGAAATGGCAGGCGGGCACTGTTGCCATTGGCAACAAGCTCCAATTGGACTTGCTCCGAACTCAGACGGAACCGATACATAGCTCAGCTCTGAACGGGTACTGCGCGGGGCGCCGTAGTGCTTTCAAAATCATCCTAGCCAGCTGTTGCCAGAATAAATTAAGGAAATTCTTTGACTTTTCCTGACGATTAAACCAAAACCAGTTTAGGGAACTTAGTTTTGCTCTGATTGCAGCGTTGACTTGGTACGCACCTTAGAGGCCAGAGAGCCGAACCGATCCTTCTGGCAGGCCCTAGCCCAGGCCCCAAGCCTGCTGATCAACGGGATCCAGGATGGCTGGCGCACCAGTAGGGAGCTGATCGAAGAGCTGGTTAACCACCGCTTTTTCCAGTCGCTTAGGGAGGTTGATTGGAGTCAGTATCAGCTTGGTCCCATTTTGATCGCCTCGGTGCTGATCAACCTGCTGGAACTGGCATCCCCCCTTTACATCAATATCGTTTACACCTCGGTTTTGCCGAGTGGCTCGATGTCGAGCCTGGTGGTGATGACCGTGGCCGTGGTGCTTTTGATGGTGCTGGGCGGCTGGCTCAAAACGGTCCGGCTTGGTTTCACCGGTAGTGACGGCGCCCGCTTAGAGCACCAGCGCCGCCTTGAGGGGCTGGCGCATTTCTCACAGATGCGCCTGAGCGATTACCTGAGCGTTTCGCCAGCTACCCACCTGGAGCGTCTCAACAGCATCAACCTGCTGCGCGATGAGAGTGCCCTGCAGTCGCTCACCACGGCGATCGACCTGGTGTTCTCGCTGCTGTTTGTGCTGGTGCTGTTCCTGATTGCAGGCAGCGTGGGCATCGTGGCCGTGATCGCCATTGTGATTTACCTGCTGCGGGCCCTGGCCTTCGCCCGCGACTACGAGGGGATCAGCAAGCAGCGCGACCGGCTGGAGCTGGAGCGGCTCAGCTACCAAACCAAGCTGATGGGCTCGATCGACCTGATCAAGTCGAATGGCCTCGGCCGTCAGTTTCTGGTGGGCAACGAGCAGCGCCAGGAGGAGCTGGCCTGGCAGCGCATGGTCAACAACAACTTCAGCGGCAAATATCAAGCCTTCGGTTCACTGATGAGCCAGCTCACCTTTGCGGGAATTGTTACCTGGGGTGCCCTGCTGGTGATCCAGGGAAGGCTGCTCGTGGGTGCCTTGGCCGCAGCCCTGCTGCTGGCCGGCAAGATTCTCAACCCTTGGCAGCAGGCCATGGGCCTGTGGAACAGCTACCGCCGCCTGGCCCATTCCCGCGATGAATACGACGCTCTAATGGCGACGCCGGTAGAAGCGGAAGGCGGTGATAAAAAACTTGACCTGAGCGCCGATGGTGCCCTCAGCCTGGCGATCGATGGCCAGCCCCTGGCGGTGATTCCCAATGGTTCGGTGGCCCTGCTGCGCGATCAGCAATTTGGTGCCAGCGCCCGCCACCTATTTATGGCCCTGATCCAGATCGAGCCCGATCCTCGTCTGCAGCTCAACGGCCTGCCGGTTGCCAGCTATCACCGCGATGCCCTGCGCGACGGCATCGCCTATGTGGATCCCTCGCGCCAGTTTTTTGAGGGCACCCTGCTGCAGAACATCACCAGCTATCAGCCGCGCCGCTACCAGCGCCGGGCCCTTTTCTGGTCATTCCTCACCGGCCTAGACGCCAAGGTGCGGGGTTTGCCCCAGGGTTACAACACGGCGATGGGCACTTCCGTGCCCTCGGGGCTGTCCCGCGATGCCCAGCAGTTGTTCCAGGTGGTCGCCGCCCTAGCCAGCTCCCCCCAGCTACTGCTGCTTGATCTGAGCGATTGCTCCTATGGCAAGGAATTCATCGAAGGCCTGCAACGCATTCTGGGCCGCACTAAGGGCCGCACGACCGTGCTGATCAGTGGCGCCGGACGGGTGCTCGGCTCGGTTAGTGACCAGCAAATCGATATGCCGGCCCAGGGCCGGGAGGTGCTCGCATGACTATTTCTGCTTCCCGCTCCATGTTGCTGCGCGATCTAACGCTCAGCGCGGAAGCGCCGATGGCCTTCTGCGTGCGGCTGCTGCTGCAGCAGATGCTCTGGACCGGCCGTCCCGATGAGCTGTTTGAGCTGATCGGCAGCGATCCCCGCCAGATGGACCTGGTGGATGCCCGCAACCTGCTGCTGAGGCTTGGCTACGGCAGCCGGATTGAAGGGCTGGAGAGCTGGAACCAGCTCAATCCCCAGCTGTTGCCTGCCCTTTATGTGGGCCCCGACAACGTGCCCTACGTGCTGTCGCGCACCAGCAAGGGAGAGCTGGTGGCGGGCAATGTCAATGGCCGAGTTGATCTCTACAGCCTGCCGACTGGCGGCCGGCTGGTTTTCCTGCAGGACAAGGGCAGCACCGAACGGGTGACCCTGCTGCAGCAAATCCTTTACCGCTTCACCAACCGGATCTCGGTGCTTTACGGCATCAGCTTTGTTCTGGCCCTGCTGGCCATGACCCTGCCCTTCTACATCCGGGCGATCTACAACGTTTCAATCCCGAGCACCAGCGTGCTCTCCACCTTCTGGATCTTCCTGGGGGTGGTGCTGCTGTTTGTGCTGGATTGGATCCTGCGCCAGTGGCGCACCACCTTGCTCTCCCAACTTTCGGGCCGGCTTGATGCCCTGCTGGGGGTGAATCTGGTGGAGAAGCTATTTGGTCTCGACTACCGCCAGATCGAGACCCTGGGCCAGCACGGCCTCACCAACCGGCTGCGCAATCTCGACGGCCTACTGGCTTACTTGCAGGGTCCCCTGGCCCTGGCCTGCCTGGATTTCCCCTTCGTGGTGATCTACCTGGGCGCCATCGCCATGATTGCGGGGCCGCTGGTGTTTGTGCCGCTGGTGCTGATGGTGCTCAGCGGCCTGCTGGTGTGGCTGCTTTCGCGCTACTACACCGGTGCCTCCGAGCTCAACTTGGCCACGGGCATCGGCATCACCCAGGCCCAGCAGGAGCTGGTGAATCGCTTCCTGGAAGTGAAGCTGGCCAATGTGGAGTGGGTGTGGCTGCAGCGTCTTAGGGGCCTGTCGGCCCAGAGCACCAGCAGTGGCCTCACGATCAACCGCCAGGTGGGCCGGCTGCAAGTGCTAGTTAGCACCACCTCCCAGCTCGCGAGCGTGCTCACCTTGGCTATCGGCGTCTGGATGGCCTATTCGAGTGATCAGGGCCCGGCGGCCATGGGCAACTTGATCGCCGCCATGTTCTTTGTGTTCAGAGTTTTTACGCCGTTTCAGCAGCTGATGAATGCTTTGCTGCGTTTCGATTCGATGCGCAAGCAATATGGCCAGCTGGATCAATTCTTCAAGCTGCGTAGCAGCAATCGTTCTGCCGGTGCCTTGGTGAGTGCGCCGCGGATGCGCGGCTCGATCCTGCTGGATTCAGCTGCCTGCCGGCTGGGCGGCGAAGGGGCATTGGCGATCACCCGGGTGTCGCTTTCGGTGGCGCCGGGCGAACTGCTGGCAATCACCGGCAATGCCGGCTGCGGCAAGAGCACGGTGCTGCGGGTTGTCGACCAGCTCTATCCGCTGGTGAGCGGCACCCTGCTGTTTGACGGCAAGGACTACCGCCAGTTCAGCGCCGAGGCGATCCAGCGCAACATCGCCTACCTGATGCCCCAGAGCGAGCTGCTGCCCGGCACGATCTGGAGCAACCTCACGGCGATGAATCCAGACGCCACCGTGACCGGGGTACGCCAGATCTGCGCCAGCCTGGGCCTGCTTGATTTCCTCGATGGTTTGCCGGATGGCTTCGATACGCCCCTCACCGATGAGGTTGCCTATCAGCTGCCCAACGGGGTGCGCCGGTTGATGGCCCTGGCCCAGGCCCTGATCAAGGACACGCCGATCCTGTTGATCGACGACATCAGCCAGGGCTTGGCCCCGGATCAGTTCCAGGCGGTGCTGGGGGCCCTGCCGTCGCTGCGTCGCTGCACCTTCAGCGGCCAGGACCGCAGCATCATCCTGGCCACCGACAACAAGTTGCTGCTGGAGAAGGCTGATCGTCTCTGCATCCTTGATAAAGGCGTCACCTCGTTCCAGGGCACGGCTGAGGAGCTGCGAGCGCGTATGCAACAGACACCCGCCTGATTTCCCCCTTTTTTGATCCAACGCCCCCTTCATCGCCATGACCTCCATACCCGCCAACGGCCCCAACTCCATTTCTGGCAGCGACCCTGCTGATTCCTCATCTCTGGCCCTGCCGCCCGGCGGCGGCATGCTGGCCCGGCTGCCCGGCATGGACAGCCCTGATGCGATCACCCTGGTAGGCCGCAGCCGGCTCAGCCAGGCCCTGGAGCTGGAGGAAAAACCCGACAACCGCTACCTGCGGCTCAGCCTCTATGTGCTCGGAGCGGCGGCCTTGATCTTCTTCCCCTGGGCGGCGCTTACCCCGATTACCCAGGTGGTGAATGCCTCCGGTGAGGTGATTCCCGAGGGCGAGGTGAATGTGATGCAGCACCTCGAGGGCGGCATTGTGTCGCGGGTGGATGTGAGCGAAGGCGAGGAGGTGCGTAAGGGTGAGGTGATGCTTGAGCTAAGTCCGAAATTGGTGGGAAGCGAGTATGAGGCCACTGAGCAGCAGCTCAAGAACCTCCTGCTGCAGCAGCAGCAGCTGCAGGCTGCGATCCGCGGCGAGCGGGTGCTGCCTATCACAGATGGCATCAAGGAAGGCAACAAGGTGAGCAAGGCTCAGATAAATCTGCTCAACAGCCGCCTGGACAACTCCGTTGACCAGATCAAGGCCTCTAAGGAAATAGTGGCTGAGAAACGCGCCGAGGTGACGGGCCTTAACAATCAGATTGCGCTCTACTTGAAGCAGCGGGCGATGTGGGCGAGCCTGGTGGATTCTGGTGCCGCTTCGCGCCTCAACCTGCTCGACATCGATACCAAGCTTGCCGAGATGCGTGGTGCTCGTAATGAGTCGCTGAAGGCGCTGAGCCAGGCGGAAGCGAATTTCAGCGGTGTTAAGTCGGGCCTGGTGTTTGAGCAGAACTCCCAGATTGCCCAACTGGTGAATGAGGAGGCAGTGGTGGCCGAGAATATAAAGAAAGTGCGCAACCAGCTGGAGCGCACCAAGATCGTTTCACCAGTGGATGGTGTGGTGAGCGACCTACGCTTTAAGGCCCCTGGTGCGGTTGTCGGTCCTGGTGCAGTTGTGCTTTCTGTGGTGCCAAACACGACGCAGAGGTATGTAGAGGTCCGAGTGCCCTCGGCTGATATCGGCTTTGTGAAGCCCGGCCAGAAGGTGGACGTGAAACTCCAGCCCTTTGATTCCACCATCTATGGCTCGGTGCCGGGCAAGGTGATCAGCATCGGCGGTAATTCGGTGCAAGACCCCGACGACCGCAAGTATTACTACAAGGCCCGCATCCAACTGGATCGTCAGTTTGTAGATGTGGCCAATCGCAAGTACCCAATCGCCGTCGGCATGCCCCTAGTGGCCGACATCAAGGGCCCCCAGCGCAGCGTGCTGCGCTACATCTTCCAGCCTTTCACCCGCACCCTGGATTCGGCCTTGCGCGAGTCGCGCTGAGGCCATTAAGGGTTGGGCTGGTGTGAATACACCGGGCCCAGGCGATTCGCCTGGGCTTCGCTGATGCGCCGTTCACCCTTGCTGCGCAGGGTTTGAGGGTCCCAATAGCGCTCTACTGTTTTGCCCCAGTGCACCAGGCTTGGCTCGCCATCGGCTTGTTTGTAGAGGTGATAAACGGGCAGCACGGCGGGGTGATAAATCGACCAGCCCCTGGCCATTAAGCGTTGGGCGTATACCAACTCTTCGCCATTGAAATAAAGGTGGGGGTCATAGGGCACCTCGTCGTAGATGCTGCTGGCGGCAAATAAACAACCAGCGGCGAGCCTTTGGCCGGGGATGGGTTTGCCTGTGGGATTGGCAACCAGCGAAGCCCGGTTGCGCATCGGGTAATCAGGATGCTGTTCAAGCTTGATCACCTTGCCTGCTGGCATGGGGGTGTTGCCAGCTTCTGGAGTCCAAGGCATGGGCGAGGCCGTTAAAAGAGCACGAGGATCGCCAAGTGCTTGCAACTGATCAATCATGATTTGATCCCACTCGGGATCAAAGCGCATGTGGGAATCAATCTGCAGCACATGCGCTTCCCCATCCATCATCCCGGGGATGATCGAGCGGGCGAAGCACACCCCCCGGGCATCGCGCGCCTGCATCCAGAGGTAGCGAATTTGCTCCTTCCAGGCGGGTAGTGCGTCATAGCGATCCTCCACGCATTGGTCGACCACCCCGAAGCGCAACTGCTCGGGATTGGCCGCCTTGGCGTAGGCGTCATGGAGAGTGGGCAGCAGCTCCGGGTCGTTGTAGGAGGCCACGGAGACAAACAGTGTCGGTGCCGTTGATGCGGCCATGGCGCCAGCGATGGGCTTGTTGGCTCAGGCTAGGGAGCTTGCGCGCGGCGGCTGGAGGGCTGATTTCTCACCCACCTCTCAGAAACCCCAGTTCCCTTGCCCTGTAGGCATTCTGAGGTTTTGCGTGGCCCTAGAGCTGCTCCAGGATGGCCTACTGGGTGACAACAGCGTGTTTTCCCATTGGTGAAGCCGGATGAGCTGCATATGGTAAATCCAGAGATTGCTGCAAGATCCATGGCGGACGACTTAAACACGATGCTCACCGACTCGGCCCAGCAGTCCGAGGACGAGAATCGCCTGACGGGCAACGTTCAGGATGCGTCGGTCGTAGACCCCGCTGGCAGCGTCGACAACCCCGACGGCAACACCCCCACCGGTTTCGGGCAAGACAACACGATTACGGAGCAGGCCCCTGAGAGCCAGCCCCCGGCCAACAACGTCACCCAGGACATTCCGGGCCCCACCAGCCCAGAGGGCGGCCTTGGCGGCGGTGGCATTGCTGGTGCCACCACGGTGAATGAGGCCCCGCAGGAGCCCACCGTTGCGCAGACCGGTGTTGCGCAGCTGGATCCGACGCTGGCTGAAGCACCTGTGGCTTTGGCTGGGGAAGCACCGACTGAGCCTCCTACTGAGGCACCAACTGAAGCGCCGACTGAGCCTCCTACCGAGGCACCAACTGAGCCTCCTACCGAGGCACCAACTGAGGCACCAACTGAGCCTCCTACCGAGGCACCAACTGAGCCTCCTACCGAGGCACCAACTGAGCCTCCTGTTGAGCCCAATCCAAGTCTCTCCGTAGATAAATCTGTCAACGGTGTATTCGCTGTTGACCCTGTCACCGGTGCGCTGACCGCTCTTCCGCAATCTAATGTCACCGCCGCTGGCCAAGTCGTTGGTTATCTGATTACGGTTGTAAATACTGGCGATCAGGATCTAACTGGTGTTGTTGTCAGTGACCCTCTGGCCAATTTTGGGCCAATCACTTTAATTGGCGGCGATCTGGATGGGGATAGCGTTCTTGATGTTGGAGAGACTTGGACTTATCAGGCTTATCATCAGTTTAGCCAGGAAGAGATTGATGCTGGAGGTAACTTTGACTCGGACTTGAATGGTTTCTTCGATCAGTTTATTAATACTGCAACGGTTGATACTGACCAGACAGTCCCCCAGTCGGATACAGCGGATGTTCCGTTGACGCAGGTCAATGATGTTGCCATTGCGAAGACAGTGCTGTCTGTAGCCGATTCAGAAGGCAACATTCTTGAGGGTGGAATCACATCGGCAGGTGATGTCGTCACCTATCAGATTGTCGTTACTAATGAAGGTAATACTAGTCTTGGGAATGTGACGGTCACAGATCAGCTCCTGGGCTCTGTGGCACTGACCGGCGCAATCGAAAGCGGCGCACAGAATGGGATTCTCGATCCGGGTGAAACCTGGACCTATACGGCTACCTACACGGTGACGCAGGATGATATCGATTCGAATGCAACAGAGGAGCCGAACGATATTGCTGCAGGCTTCCTGGATAACGAGGCTAGCGTTTCAGCGACTGATCCCCAGGGTAACGAGCTGACAGATGAAACTACAGCGGATGTTCCGTTGACGCAGGTCAATGATGTTGCCATTGCGAAGACAGTGCTGTCTGTAGCCGATTCAGAAGGCAACATTCTTGAGGGTGGAATCACATCGGCAGGTGATGTCGTCACCTATCAGATTGTCGTTACTAATGAAGGTAATACTAGTCTTGGGAATGTGACGGTCACAGATCAGCTCCTGGGCTCTGTGGCACTGACCGGCGCAATCGAAAGCGGCGCACAGAATGGGATTCTCGATCCGGGTGAAACCTGGACCTATACGGCTACCTACACGGTGACGCAGGATGATATCGATTCGAATGCAACAGAGGAGCCGAACGATATTGCTGCAGGCTTCCTGGATAACGAGGCTAGCGTTTCAGCGACTGATCCCCAGGGTAACGAGCTGACAGATGAAGCTACAGCGGAAGTGGTAATCGTGCCCTTACTGACAGCTGTACTTGATGATGAGGGTCTCACTCCTCCCGGTATCGCTGAAGGACCTGGAGATCTCAGTGCATCAACAACGCCAGCGACCCAGACCGATGAAGCTCTCTTCTACTTCAATCCGTTTGGAACCGGTGTAGACATATCTGATTTTGTGCTAACTTCTTTATCTATTGGTCAGTATCAGAATATCCAAGGACTGCTTGTTGGAAGTCAATACCAAATACTTGATCAGGATGGCAATCTTCTGCTTTCGATTCTTGAGAGCGACGATCCTGCTTTCGCCTATATGGTTCGACTCGAGTCGCCAATTCTCCATTCTACGCATCCAGATCCCGGTGCCAATGCAGATGGAGTTCTGACTGGTAGCGAGCTTTTGTATCTTTCTGATGAGCAGCTTGCGTCGACATTTATTCTGCTGGATTACACCGATTCTGCCGGTGTAATTCGGGAGCTCAAGGTTGTCGTAAATGATGATAGCCCTGAGGTTATTGCTGATGATGTTTATGGAGATGTGGCTGTTGATTCGGTCACTATTCTTGAAGGCGACTGGCAGCCTGCCATCGGGGCTGATCAAGCTGGGAGTTTGCAGGACTTCCTTTCTGATGTCAACATTCTTTCAATCCGTGTTGGCGATGACAGCATCTCGGCTGCCAGTGTATTAGTTGCTCCCGAGAATCTTGTAAGGGTTGACAACGCTGATGGCACAGTCTCCTTCTTTGGTCAGTTTTCTTATGACGCTGACCCCGGGCCGGCAACCCTAGAGCAACAGGTTGACTATACAATTACATTTTCTGACGATGAGAGCGGACAGTACTCCTACGAGGTAGAAATCGGCTCTACAACTTCAATCTTGATTAGCGACACTGAATTTGGTACTGCTACTGTTGCCGCGGGAAGTCGGACTGGAGTATATAGATTCACAGCGTTGGATGCTTTGACAGGGGATTCTGCTGAGGGGGAGATCACTTCCTTGACAGTGCTTAATTCGACCCCGGTCACGTTCTGGACGCCCTACGGTAATTATACGGTGCCTTATAATACCGCGAGTCTTCTGATCAATAATTCAACGCAGGGTATTGGTGTACAGGATCAAAATATTGAATCAAATCTAAGTTCCGGTTCCAAGCAGCCTCAGGATGTTGAGGGAGTGCGATTTAATCCTGATGATCCCGCTACCTCCCTTACAATCGGATTTAAGCCTACGGGCGGCACAGGCTTTGGTACAGAGGGTGGGGTTGACCTAGTCCATGTGACAGTCTATGGAATCATGGATGGCCTGTCTGTCAATTATGAACTTGTAATAGATAGCCTGTCCGGGGACTACATTAATACGACCGATACCCCTGACGGTTGGATTGCGAATACGTCTGCTGTCGCCAACGGTTCTCTGGATTATGCTGGCGGAGCGCTGGTCTCGTATCGACTGGAGCCACTTCTCGGCTGGGATTATATTGAATATGCTGATGTAACGGCTGGATTTACAAAAGTATTTAAGAATGAGAAAGACCTTGTAGGTGAATGGAAATCTTCTACTTACAAGATGACAGTCGGCTTTGAGGTTCTCAAGGCTGAGTTGCTCACTCAGGATGTTGAGCTTGAGTTCCAAGTCGTTGTGACGGATGCCGATGGTGACCTTGCGGCAGATTCCTTTGTTGTTTCCACGTTTGATGAGCCTATGCCGCCAGTCGTTCTCGACCTTGATCGAAGTGGTGATACCTCTTACCTCTCTGTAGAAGACGGTGTTGCTTTTGACTTTGGCGCTGGGACCGTCTCGACAGCCTGGCTCTCGCCTGAGGACGGCCTGCTCGTCTACGACTTCAACAACGACGGCCAGATCACCGAAGCCAGGGAATTCGTCTTCACCATGTGGGGCAACGACCCAGATGTCGTCACCGATATGCAGGCCCTTGCAGCCTACTTCGATGCTGATTCCAATGGTGTCAAAGATAGAGTCCTCGATGCGAATGACACCGCCTGGTCGTACTTCGGCGTCTGGCAGGATCTGAACGTCGACGGCGTGCAGGATGAAGGTGAATTCGCCTACCTGGCTGATTGGGATATCACTGGCATTGCCCTCTCTTATGACGCCGACAGCACTACCTATGCTGCGGCCGATGGTGATGTGTTGGTCTACGGCCAGATGACAGTCACCTACGCAGATGGCAGCACCGGACTGGCAGAAGATGTCGCTTTTGCGGTAGCTCCTGTTGATGCCTCGGTTGCCGAAACCACAGTTCCGGCTGCCGACGCCTTCGTCCAGGATGTCGCCATCCCAGATGAGCAGGTCGTGGAGGCTGAGGTCGCCAGCGTGGCCGACCTAGTGGAGCAGTACGTGGGTGAGAACGCAGTCACCGATGAGGCGATGGCTGAGTATCAGCAGGAGCTAGCGCTCACCGAGCTGCCGGTTGCGGCCGATATGGCTGCCGACTCGGCAGCGATTGAGCCCACCGCTGATGCTTTGGCTGCGCTCGATGAGGCCGATGCGTTCCTGCCCGACGATGCCAGCGATGGCATTGCTACGGCTACCGACGTGGTAGATGACTTCTCCTACACCGTTTGAGCCATGGCTAATACGGATGCCTCCTTTATTGCCGGCGATGTCATCGCCGGCTTGATCGAAACCTTCTTTGAAGCCGTGCGATCCTCGCCAGATCTTGCGGCTCAAGAGGCTCGCCCTGCTGAGCTTGTTTATGAGCTCGATCAGGTGGTTAGCTCCTACCTCGAAGAGCAGCAGCTCTCCTCTGATGCCTACCAGCTCATTCAGCAGGATGTGCTCAACAACATTGCCCACGACCTTGCTCAACAGCACGAAGACCTTGCCGATTTCGACGTCAGTTTTGATGCTGCTGGCAATGCCGATCCCGCTGCCGTGATGGCAGCCATGGACCATCACTTCGAGGCCCTGTTCAGTTCTGATTCCTTCGGTGATGATGCGTCGGCCGCCTTAGGCTGATCTCCCAACGGTTGTCTGTGCCCCCCACTGCCCGTCTGCTGCTGGTTGATCCGGATACCCGCTCCTCTGATCTACTCACCAAGCACCTTCAGGTCCATGGCTTTGCAATCAGCGCGGTAGCCAGCACCGATGCTGCCCAGCAGCAGCTCGAGGTCGCCGCGCCGCAGATGCTTTTGATCAGCGATGCCCTGCCTGATAGCGCTGCGCTCGTCTTAACCCGCCAACTGCGCGCCGCAGCTAATGCCATTCCCCTGCTGTTGCTCCTATCTCTTGATCACTACAGCTCCCGCGTAGCTGCCCTTGAGGCCGGAGCTGATGATGTGTTATCTCGGCCCTTTGCAATCGAGGAGCTCATCGCACGGCTGCGTGCCTTAATACGCCGCAGCCGCATGGGGCTCAACCATGTAGATGGCACCGAGTTGCACTATCGCGACCTCACGGTCAATACCGACAGCCGCCAGGTATCTCGCGCCGGCAACCCGATCAAGCTCACCGTCAAGGAATACGACCTGCTGCTCCATCTGCTCCAGCACCGCGAGCAGGTGCTCTCCCGTCAGGACATCCTTTTGGCCGTCTGGGGTGACTCCTGGGTTGGCGATGACAACCTGCTCGATGTCTACATCCGCTACCTGCGCAAGAAGCTAGAGCGGCCCGATCTTGATCCTTTGATCCAGACTGTGCGTGGTGTGGGCTTCATGATGAAGTAGCTGGCCCCAAACCCAGCCCGTTGACCCTGCCAGCGCCGATTTATTGAGTCATTTGACCAACCCTTGAGATCCCTCCCCATGTTCAGGCCCCACCGCGATGTCCTGGCTGGTCTTGTTGTGGCCTTCGCCATGATTCCAGAAGCCATTGCTTTCTCCGGCATCGCCGGTGTTGATCCACGCGTTGGCCTTTTTGGAGCCTTCATCCTGGCTGTCACCCTGGCAGTGGTGGGTGGTCGCACCGCCATGATCACCTCCGCCACCGGCTCCACCGCGCTGTTGATGACGGGCTTGGTGCAGCAGGGTGACGGGCTAGGCCCTGGCCTGGGCCTGCAATATCTGCTCGCCGCCGGGATCCTCACCGGCATCCTGCAGATCGCCTGGGGCTACCTGCGCCTGGCCCACCAGATGCGCTTCGTGCCCCAGCCCGTGATGGCCGGCTTTGTTAACGCCCTGGCAATCCTGATCTTCCTGGCCCAGTTGCCCCAGCTGGGGTTGGATTTTTTCCACCCAGACAAGCAAGCGATCAGCGCCGCCCAGCTGCCGGCGGTGTACGGCCTGCTCGCCCTCACCCTGGTGATCATCTACCTATTGCCCCGGCTCAGCACCGTTGTGCCCTCAGCGCTGGTGGCAATCCTTATCAGCACAGGCCTTTCGATTCGCCTAGGGCTGGATGTGCCCACGGTGGCAACCCTGGGCATCCTGCCCAGCGGGTTGCCTCTGTTTGGCCTGCCCCAGGTGCCCTTTAACCTCAGCACCCTGGGGCTGATCCTGCCCACCTCCCTGGCGATCTCCTTGGTGGGCCTGATGGAAACCTTCCTCACCCAGGACATCCTGGATGACCTCACCGATAGCACTAGCTCTAAAAACGTTGAAGCCCGCGGTCAGGGCATCGGCAACATTGTTAGCTCCCTTTTTGGGGGCATGGCCGGTTGCGCCCTAGTGGGCCAGTCGGTGATGAACGTGGGCTATGGCGGCCGCAGCCGCCTTTCGACCTTGACCTCAGGCGTGAGCCTGCTAGCGATGATTTTGCTGGCCAGCAATTGGGTGAATCAGATCCCGATGGCCACCCTGGTGGGGGTGATGGTGATGATCGCCATCAATACCGCCAATTGGGACTCGATCCGCGCCATTCGCCGCATCCCCAAAAGCGATTCCGCCGTGATGCTGCTCACGGTCGCTGTCACCGTGCTCACCCACAACCTGGCGGTTGGTCTGCTGGCGGGCGTCGCCCTGGCCGGCATCTTATTTAGCCGCAAGGTGGCCAAGGTGATTGAGGTAAGCAGCGAGCTTTTGGCCCCAGATCATCGGCTTTACAGGGTGCGCGGTCAGTTGTTCTTCGTGAGCACGATCTATTTCCGTCAAGGCTTCGATCTTCACGACCATCCAGCCCGCATCAGCATCGATATGGCAGAAGCTCACATCTGGGACCAGAGCGGTGTAACAGCCCTTGATCAGGTGATCCGCAAAATGAAGCTAAAGGGCAGCTCAGTGGAGGTGCTTGATCTCAATCCTGAGAGCACCAACCTATTTGCCCGCATTGGTATCGCCCCTGAGGCGGGCGGGCGAGGGGGCACCCCGATCCAAGTTGCCTAATCCGAAAGTCGCTCAGGCAGGCTCCCATTCAATCTTCACCACATCCAACGGCCCGCGGCCGCCGCGATTCAGCTCAGTGGCGGCTCGCAGGGCAGCTTCGTGGGTGTGAAAAAGGAAAGCTTCTGAGGTGTGGACCACGTCCACCAGGCGCTGATCCTCGCCGGCAATTGCCAGAAATGTGCCATCGCTAAGCCGCTTCAGGGCATATCGCTCAGCCTGGGTGCAGTCCATCGGATGGGATGGATCAATCTCGGGAGCCCAAAAATGCATGGCCTAATGCCCTTGGCCTAATACCTGATCAAGCTAGCCAGGGCTGGCGGTGTCGACTACGCCCGGCAGGATCATCTCAAGCACGGCGCCTCCTTCAGCCTGGTTGCTGGCCTGGATCCGGCCGCCGTGGGTAACGGCGATCTGCTGCACGATCGATAAGCCCAGGCCACTGCCGATTCGTCTACTCCGGGCCCGAGATGGATCACCTCGGTAAAAGCGCTCAAACAGATGGGCTAGGTCTTCTTCGCTAAGCCCGGGGCCCTGATCAGCCACGCTCAGCTGGCACCACTCACCGCGGCGATCAAGGCTGACCCGCACCACTCCACCATCGGGGCTGTAGCGCAGGGCGTTATCAAAAAGGTTTAGCAGGGCCCGGTGCAGGCGGGAATTGTCGCCGCTCAGCTGCAACTGTCCTGGTGCAACTAGCTCAAGAGCTATCTGGCGTTGATCTGCCAGCGGCCGCACGCTGGCCCATACCTGCTCCACCAGCTGGGGCAGATCCACCACCATGGCCCGTGAGCCCGTACCGGGCAGGGTGTTTTCCAGGCGGGAGAGCTCCAGTAGGTCGCCCACCAACTCCTGCAGCCGCAGCAATTCCCGCTGCAACCGCTCCACCAGCCGCGCATTCTGGCTATTCACCTGAGCAGCGAGGCTGTCACCCACCAGCAGCAGGGCAGTGAGAGGGGTTTTCAATTCATGGGCCACATCACTAACCCAGCGCTCCTGCTGCTCCAGCTGGGCATCAAGGGAGCGGCGGCTCTGCAGTTGCACCACCAACCAGCCATCTCGTCCCGGCACCACCATGGCGTCTAGGTCATGGCCGCCAGAGTGCAATTCCAGTCGCTGGGGGCGATCCTGGCGGCGGGCGATACGGATGCTGCTGGCTAGGTCTGGATCTGGGCAAACATCACCGAAGGGCTGGCTGAGCAACAGGCGGCCGGCATCAAGCTGCAAGATCCGCTCCGCCCGTGGGTTGATATGGCCGATCAGGCCCTGGCGATCCAGCAGGATCCAGCCGATGGCTGCGGAATCCATCCAGCTCAGCAGCTGCCGGGCTGGAGGCAGGGGGCGGTTCAGGCCAGCCCGGCGCCGCCAGGAGGTCACTACCAAGCTGCCTAGCAGGCCTAGCCCTAACCCCAGGCTCAAAGCAAGCAGCAGCTCAAGGGCATTAACCAAAGCGATAACCAAAGCCGCGCACCGTGATCAGATGCACCGGGGCTGATGGACTCTCCTCCAACTTCTCCCGCAACCAGCGGATGTGCACATCAACGGTTTTGCTGTCGCCGATGTAGTCGATACCCCAAAGTTGCTCCAGCAGCTGATCGCGGCTCCAGACCCGCCGCGGATTTTGCATAAACAACTCCAGCAATCGATATTCCTTCGGCGATAGGTTTACCTCCACCCCGTCCCGCGTTACCCGGCACTCGTCCTGGTAGATGCAGAGGTTGGCGTGCTCCAGCACCTTGGCCCGGCTGGTCTGGCTAGACGAGCGCCGTAGCAGGGCCCGGCACCTAGCCACCAGCTCACGCATGCCAAAGGGTTTCACCAGGTAGTCGTCGGCACCCACCTCCAGCCCCAGCACCCGGTCCGTTTCGGTGTCGCGGGCACTCACCACCAGGATCGGCGTTTGGTTGCTGTGTTGACGTAGCTGCCGGCAGACATCCAGCCCGCCCAGCCCCGGCAGCATCAAATCCAGCACTACCAGGGAAAATGGTTGGCCATCGGGCGCCCGCTGCAGCATTTGCAGGGCGTCGCGGCCATTGCCACAGGCCTGGACGCTGAATCCCTCCAGCTCCAGGGCTTCGCGAATGGTTTCGCGAATCGTTTCGTCGTCTTCGACTACGAGCAAGGAAGGCTGCATGTCGCCATTCTCGCCGGCCAGCTCCACCCCCCAGAACGTTGCTTCAACCACAGCGGTAACCATGGCCGCGAACCGTGGTGATCAAGCTGGGTTGGGCGGGATTCTCTTCCAACTTGAGGCGCAGCCAGCGGATATGCACATCCACGGTCTTGGGATCGAGCTCCACGGCCTCGCTTTCTCCCCAAACCCGAGCCAGCAGCTCATCGCGACTCCAGATCCGGCGTGGATGCTTCAAAAAGAAGTGAAGCAGTCGAAATTCCCGTGGCGACAGGCTCACTTCGGCACCATCGCGGCACACCCGGTGTTCCTCCACAAGCATCGAAACCGGGCCGCAGCGGAGGGCAAGCGAGCTTTCTGAGCCAAGTTGATGGCGGCGCACCAGGGCCCGGCAGCGGGCCAGGCATTCCGCCAGTCCAAAGGGACTTGGCAGCACGTCATCGGCGCCGTCCTCCAGGCCCCTTACCCGGTCGGTCTCGGAGACTCCAGGGCAGAGCAGCAGCACCGGAATCGGCTTGCGGGCCGAGCGCACCTGGCGGCACAGCTGCCGGGCAGCTTCGCCCAGGCTGCCATCCAGCACAAGCAGATCCCAGTTGAAGCTTGGCCCCAGCTTGGCGCTCGCCTGCTCAGCATCAGGGCAAACGGTTACTTCGTAGCCCTCATCGCCAAGCTTTTGACGCAGGCAGGCGGCTGCGGTGCAGTCGGAGTAAACCAGCAACAGCCGTATGGACGGCTGCTTCATCGATGCTGGTTGCGCTGCTGGGGGAGATGGCTCACCACCAGCCGGCGCTGGCTGTCGATGTGGAGCCAGCCCTCATCGCGCAGGGCCCCGAGAATCCGGGTCACGGTGACCCGGGTGGTGCTGAGGGTGCTGGCCAGCTCCTGGTGGGTGAGCTTCACCTGAAGCCGCAGGCCCTGTTCACAGGGCTGGCCGTAGTCGTTGGCGAGCAACTCAAGGAATCCGCGCACCCGATCTTCGATGCGGCGCAGGCCGAGCAGGGCCAGCAGGGCTTCACTTTGGCGGTAGCGAGAGGCCATGCCCTGCAGCAGGCCCATAGCCAGATTGGGCGAGCGCTGAATTTCTTCGCAGCTGACGCAGAGCAGGTCGCTATCTACCAACGTGTTGGCCGCATAGGCCTCAACATTGGTGAGGGGATCGCCGAAGGGCTCGTTAGGGCCGGCTAACCCGAGCAGCAACTCATCACCATGGATCGAAATCGCCGTGAGTTTCACCATGCCCCGCACCACCAGCCAAACGCTGCGCTTGAGCAGGGGCACCTGGCTGCCCGCCGCAAGGTGCACCAGGCTGCGCTTCTCGTAACTGGTTTCAAGCAGATCGCGGAAGCTATCGCTGCGACCCGGCTGAAGAGAGGGCGTGAACACCATCGAGGAGCAAGCCAGTTAGCTGGCACAACGCTATGGAGCCAGCTGCGCCGCCAAGCAAAGGCTCGGTAGTCCCGGGTTTAAGACCCGGTTAGGGCTGGGAGTGGTGGTGGCGCCCCCAGAAGCGAGCCCCGCAACAGCCAGAGGCTCTCGCCCTGCTGCCAGAAGAGCCAAAGCTGATCCCCATCTATTAGGGAGCGGCCATGCAGCTCAGCGAGGGCCAGGGGCGCGGCAGCGCTAGAGCTGCTGAGGCGGAGGCTGATGTCTTCGGGCAAGGTGCCCAGGCTCGCTGGCAACTCCTGCTCCTTGCCTCGGTCCCAAAGGGCTAGAAGGGCACGCTCCTGGCCGGGAAGCAGCCACCACTGGCGCCGCTGCAGGGCCACCAAGGCGGCGCCAGCCTCCCTGGGCCGCCCACCCATGGCCACTTGCCTCGCCAGGCGAAATGCCTCACTGGGCTTCCGCGGCAGGCCTGCGGAGTTGCTTGTAACAGGCGGCCCGCTAGCTGTGGCAACGGGCTGGCGGCGGCTCTGCTCGCTTTGGGAGTCGCCGGCGAAAGCACCCGCGGGCAGGCTGGAGGGTGGCGGCGGCGGCAGGCCTGCCAGACCTTGCAGCGGAATCGTGGCCAGGGAGCTAGTCGCGGCTAAGCCTGGCGCCGTGCGGCTCCAGCGCAGCAGGGTGGCCGTGTCCTCTGCCAGTACGGCCCGGCGAGCGCGGCGGCCATCGCTGCCAGGCTGGGGCAGGGCCATCAGCAGCAGCAACTGGCAAATAAGGGCGGCCAGCAGAGCAGGTGCCCAGCGCCGCACCATCGGCTCAGCCAGCTTTGGGTGTAGGTGCAGGAAGTTGGATTTCAAGGTGCAGCGGCAAGGAATCGAGCTGGCTGAGCAGGCGGCGCACGTCGCCCCAGGGGGTGTCGGGATCGGGCACGATCCGCAGGCGATTCGCCCTGCTGCGCAGGGCCGGAGCGGCAAGCAAGCGCCGCAGCTCGGCGGCGGCAATGGGCTGGTTCCAGAGCCTCAGGCCACCATCGGCAGCGAGGTGCAAGCTGATTACCCCCTGGGCCAGCGGGCGCTGCAGCCTCACCTGGGGCAGCAGCAGCAGGCCTAGGGAAAAGGCGCATAGTGCTGTTGCCAGCAGCGCATGGGAGAAGGGTTGCAGCAGCCAGGCTCGCTTCACCGCTTTCCTCCCGGCCACTCCACCAGCACCGGCAAGCGGGAGTGGTGCTGCAACCAATCGAGAGAGGCGGCAACCTCAGCGCTGGCCAAGCCAGCAGAGGGCTGGAAACGCACAGCCACCACCGCGGACGGGCGGGCCTGCAGTTGGCGAAGCAGGCTCTCATCGGCTTGGGGGGCACCGTTGAGAATCCAGCGGCCGGATGCGGCGCGGGCCACAACCAACACATCGCCGCCGCCAACGGCGGGTTCGGGGTGCAGTCGCAGCTTGGCTTGCTGCACCAGGCTGGGCAGGGCAGCAACCGCCAGCAACACGGTGATGGTGGTTGCCACCAGGGGCACCAAGGCGGTTAAGGGCCCTGGATGTGCGGCGCTTGGCTGCTGCATCAGGGGTTGGCGCAATGACGCAACTGCCAGCGGCGCAGCCCCTGGTTGAGCAACAGCAACGCCATCGCCACAAAAGTGATCTGCAGACCAAGCAGCGTGGGAAGCAGCACGTCGCCGTAGCCCGCTAAGGGAGCGCCGGGCGGCAGCAGCAGCTGGCTGCCTAGTTGCTTCAGCACCGCCATTAGGCCAGCCGTCGTGCCGATCAGGCCCAGCAGCGGAGCCAGCACCACTGCTGCCTGCAGCAAGGGCTCACCCCAAGCCATCTGGTGGTCGCAGTCGTCAAGCAACTGATGGCGCTGCCGCCAGGAACGGCGACCACGGGCAAACCAGCGCCACCAAAATGCACCCCGATCAAATCCCACGGTGAATACCGCCACCGATAAAACCAGCAGGGGCACAGCTACGGGTCCGCAGGCCTTCCACAGGGACAGGAAGGAAGCCATGGCTCTTGCCAACTGGGGCGAGGATATGGAGCGCTTGGGGCCACCGCCGGTATCGCCCCTGCTTGACATGGGGCCCGGGTCGGGCGCCTGCACGGCTTAAAAGTTGATCTGCTTACAGATTGATCGGTTTAAAGATTGATCGACTTAAAGATTGATCGGCTCCACTCCGCTCACCACCGGCGCCACGGCGCTCAGCTCCAGTTCCGGGTGCTCCTCCGCCAGCTGACCCAGGTTCCAGCTGTTCTTGAACAGCAGCACCGGCCGATTCCAGGCATCTCGCACCGTCTTGCAATTAAAGATCCGCCCCACCTGCTCCAGGGCTGGCCAGCCGCCCGCCACCCAGCGAGCTACCGCAAAACCGAGCGGTTCAAGCCGCGTCTGCACGCCGTATTCGTGCTCAAGCCGGTATTGCACCACCTCCAGTTGCAGCTGGCCAACTGCCGCCAGAATCGGATCGCGCTTGCTTTCATCTGTGTCGTAGAGGATTTGCACCGCCCCCTCCTCGCGCAGCTCATTGACGCCCTTGCGGAAACTCTTGAACGCCGATGGGTTGGGGTTGCGCAACCAGGCAAAGATCTCCGGCGAGAAGCAAGGAATCCCCTCGTATTCCACCTTCTGGCCGAGATAAAGGGTGTCGCCAATGGCGAACATGCCGGGGTTGTTGAGGCCGATCACATCGCCGGGGTAGGCGTCCTCCACCACTTCCCGGTCCTGACCGAACAGCTTCTGGGGGCGCGATAGGCGAATGGCCTTGCCGGTGCGGGCGTGCTGCACCGTCATGTCCTTTTCAAACTTGCCGCTGCACACCCGCACAAAGGCCACCCGGTCGCGGTGGCGCGGATCCATGTTGGCCTGCAGCTTGAACACAAAGCCGCTGAAACCTGGGCCGATCGGGTCGATCTCACCGGCATTGCTGGCGCGGCCCACCGGCTTCTGGGCGAGCTCCAAAAAGGCATCAAGAAACGGCCGCACGCCGAAGTTGGTCATCGCCGAACCAAAGAAAACGGGCGAGAGCTCACCGGCGTGCACCAGCTCTAGGTCGAGGTCGGCGCCAGCCCCCTCCAGCAACTCCAGTTCCTCAAGGGCCTGAGCCAGGAGCTCCGGCTCCACGGCCCCCATATCGCGGGCCTCCTGCACCGTGAGCAGCTTTTCCTCGCTCTGGCGGCCGCGCTCGGCGCGCTGAAACAGGATCACGTCGTGGCTGCGGCGATCGATCACGCCGCGAAAGCGGTCGCCGCTGCCGATCGGCCAGTTCACCGGCCAGCAGGCCAGGCCCAGCTCCTGCTCGATCTCATCGAGCAGCTCCAGGGGCTCGCGCCCAGGCCGGTCCATCTTGTTGATGAAGGTGAAAATCGGGATGCGCCGCATGCGGCACACCTCAAACAATTTGCGTGTCTGGGGCTCCAGGCCCTTGGCCGCGTCTTCCAGCATCACCGCGTTATCGGCGGCGGCCAGGGTGCGATAGGTGTCTTCTGAGAAGTCCTGGTGGCCAGGGGTATCCAGCAGGTTGATCGTGCTGCCGCTGTAGTCGAACTGCAGCACCGTTGAAGTGATCGAGATGCCGCGCTGCTTCTCGAGCTCCATCCAGTCAGAGGTCACCTTGCGCTGCTCCCCCTTGGCCTTCACGGCGCCGGCCTGCTGGATCGCGCCCCCGTAGAGCAGCAGTTTCTCGGTGAGGGTCGTTTTGCCCGCGTCTGGGTGGGAAATGATCGCGAAGTTGCGCCGCCGGGCCACGGCCTCGGCCAGGGCCTGCAGTTCGGGAGTGCTGCTTGTGCTGCTGATCATCAGCTCAGCCTGCCAGGCCGCTTAGTTGAGCCGGCCCCATACCTCCAAGTAGCGCTCCTGCCGCGGCGCCACCTGGAGCTGGGCGGCCAGCCCGGCCTGCTCCAGCTGCTGCTGCACCTCCTCTGGGGTGAAGGCCGCATGCAGGGAAGCGCGGTAGTCGCGCCGCAGCACCTCGGGCGCTCCTTCCATCTCGGAAACCACCAGCGCCTCCACCGCCTCGGCGTTATCGGGGCGCCGCAGGTCTTGGACATAAACAAACGCCCCTGGGGAGCCGAGCTGGGTCACCGTCTGCCAGAGCACCGCCGGATCATGCAGGTGGTGCAACAGGCTGTTGCACACCACCGCTGAGAAGTGGGCTTCGAGTTCGCCTGCGATAGCAAGGGGCAGCAGCGCCTGCTTAAAGCGCAGCCGAGCCGCCAGATCCGGCGACGCTCCGGCCAGGCGCTCGCGCGCCACCGCCAGCATCCGCGGCGCCCCGTCGATCCCTAAAACCTTTGCAGCAGGCCAGCGAGCGGCCAGAAGCAAGCTGATGTTGCCCGGGCCGCAGCCCAGATCCACCAAGGCCGTGCCGGGGTCATCACCGCAGAGCTGGGCCAGCCTCTCCACCATCGCCGCATCGGAGGTGGCGAAATCGGCCTGGGCATAGGCCAGCACCTGGCCTGCCTTGTCCATCAGCTCCGGCTCCGGAATGCGCTGCATCGAAATTCAAGATTTCCTGATCCACTGTGGCGCAGCCTTGCTGGGCAGCGCACTGTCGCTGGTGTCTACCAGATGTTGCACACCCCACCGGTGGCGTTATGGTTCGGCTCACCTTCGGGCCGTACTGCCTGTGACGCTCTCAGCCACGCCCCCTACAGCCGCCAGTCAGAACGCCGAAGCTGCGGCGGCTGAAAAGGCTTTTGCCGCCGCCAGCGGCAGTCCGGCGGGCGAGGCCCTCGATTTCCCGGCCACCGCCCCTGCTGCCAACCCGGTCTTCTACCGGACCTACAGCCGCAAGACCGAGACCGGCAGGGAAAGCTGGCACCAAGTAGCTGAGCGCAACCTCGGCGGTCTGAGCAAGCTGGGCAACCTCAGCGATGCGGAGGTGGAGTTGATGCGCCGCATGCAGCAGCAGCAGAAAGCACTTCCTTCAGGGCGCTGGCTGTGGATCGGCGGCACCGAATGGATCGAGCAACAGCAAAACTTCTCTGGCGCCTACAACTGCACCTCCACCAACCTGGTGGACTGGGAAGCCTTCGGTCTGATGATGGACCTGGCGATGATGGGCTGCGGCACCGGCGCCATCATCGAGCCCCATCTGATTGGGCGCTTGCCGGCGGTGCGCAACCGGCTCAGCATCGCCGCTGTGACCGATATCGGTGCCACCCCGGCTGGCCAACGCCAAGAGCACACCAGCCACAGCATCGAGGCCAACCGGGTTGCCATCAAGGTGGGTGACACCCGCCGCGGCTGGGTGGACAGCTACCAGCTGCTGCTCAATCTCTGCAGCGACGAGCGCTTTGACCCCGCCAGCCCGATCGAGATCAGCGTCGATCTCTCCGACGTGCGGCCCGTGGGCGAAACCCTCAAGGGCTTCGGTGGCATGGCCAACCCGGTGAAACTCAAGGACCTTTACGGCCGCGTGGCCCAGATTCTCAATAAGGCCCAAGGCCGCCAGCTCACCTCGGTGGAGTGCTGCCTGCTGATCGATGAGGCTGCTGTCACGATCGTGGCCGGCAACATCCGCCGCAGCGCCGGCATGCGCCAGTTCTGCGCCGACGACAACTCCGCCGCCGGAGCGAAGGAGAACCTCTGGCAGCAGGACAGCGAGGGCAACTGGAGCATCGATCCGGAAAGGGATTCGCTGCGCATGGCCAACCACACCCGGGTCTTCCACAACCGGCCCGACCGGGCCACGGTGCTGGAGGCGGTTGTTAAGCAGTTCCAGAGCGGTGAGGGCGCGATCCAGTTCGCTCCTGAAGCCATCGCCCGCTCCAACGCCGACCTGCTGACCACCCCAGAGCTGCGCACAGAGTTCATCGGCATCTATTGCGACCAAGGCCGCGAGCAAGCTGGCCGCTGGCTCACCACCCACCACCCCGAGATCAGCGCCGCCGAACTGGAGCACCGCTTGGGCCGCTACGGCCTCAACCCCTGCGGCGAGATCCTCGGCGCCGACTTCCACTGCAACCTGGCTGAAATCCACCTCAACCAGATCGACCCCGCCGATCTGGTGTCCCAGGAGGAGGCCTTCCGTGCTGCCGGCCTGGCCGTGGCCTGCCTGCTCAACCATCGCTTCGAGGTGGAGCGCTACCGCCAGAGCCGCGCCTGGGATCCGATCGTGGGCGTGAGTTTCACCGGCCTATTTGACTTTTTTGTGCACGCCTTTGGCACGCCCTGGCTCACCTGGTGGGAAGCGGGACGGCCCAACACGGCCGAAGGCCTGGCCTTCAAGGCAAAGGAGGCCGAATTCCTGGGCCGCTGGAAGCAGATCGTCAATACGGCGGTTTGGGACTACTGCGATCGCCACGGCCTGCGCCGCCCCAACCGCTGCACCACCGTGCAGCCCGCCGGCACCAAGAGCCTGCTCACCGGAGCATCACCTGGCTGGCACCCCCCCAAAGCCCAGCGCTTCATCCGCCGCATCACCTTCCGCAAGAACGATCCGGTGGCCCTTGCCTGCATGGATTACGGCTACACAATCGTGCCCTCGCAAAGCGATAAGGACGAACAGGGCCGCCTGCTGGATGATGCGTTTGATCCCCGCTGCACCGAGTGGCTGGTGGAAATTCCCACCGAAGTGAGCTGGGCCAATATCCCAGGTGCCGACGCAGTTGAGATCAACAACTTCTCAGCTTTGGCTCAATTTGACTTCTACATGCAGGTGCAGAAGCACTACACAGCCCACAACACCTCAGCCACGGTCGAGTTCCGCGAAAACGAAATTGAACCACTAGCAGATGCAATTTATCAGGCAATCGATCAAGGTGAGGGCTACATCTCTGCTGCCCTATTGGCCCGTTTTGATGCCAATGCCACCTTCCCGCGCCTGCCGTTTGAACCAATCGACCACGCCACCTACCTGCGTCTAAACGCTGAGGTGGCATCCCGTCGCAGCACCACTTGCTTCTTCGAAGCATTACAGCGCTACGACCGTGGTGAGCTGGTGGAGGCAGGTCCAGCAGGCTGCGATTCAGATAAGTGCCTACTGCCTTTAGCTAAACCGGGCAACAACTAAGGCCTTCGCAGGCGCGAATGCTAAGAGGAGGGGGGATCGGCAATGATATACCGGTCCCTACCTGTTTGTTTAGAGATAAGCAAAGCGGCATCTGCCCTTTTATAGGTGTCTGTGTAGACCTCGCCAGGGGCACGCTCTGCTACTCCGATGCTTATCGTAGCTTGCAGCATATCTTCGCCCACCCGGATACGCAGGGCGCGTGTATTGGCCAGCATGCGATCAGCAATATCGGATGCTGTCGCTAGATCAGCATTAACGAGCAGGGCGAGAAATTCTTCGCCGCCCCAGCGGCCACAAGAGTCGTATTCTCTAAGGCTATGGGTAAAGGAATTGGCGAGCTCGATTAGCACCTGATCGCCTACATCATGGCCGTAAACATCATTGAAAAGCTTAAAGCGATCCACGTCCATGGTGAGCAGGGAGTAGGTGCCTTCTTCCCTGGCTAGTCGCTCATCCTCAATTCGGCATCGCTCTGACATCAGGCGGCGATTTGGGATAGAGGTAAGTAAATCATGGGTGGAAGCTTCCCTTAGGGCCTTATTGAGGTCGTTCAGCATCGACTGGTAGCGATCTGAAATGCTGATTGCACGCTCAAGTGTGCGGATCTGACGGTCGTAGCGGCGTGAGAGGTTGCGCACCCGTTCTTGGACACCGCTTTGATAGCGATCCGAAATCTGGGTAATACGCTCTAACCTGGAAACTTGCTGCCCCATCCTCTCCATCATTTCGGCTAAAGCTTCCCGCAAGGGATGGCCCAGGTAAGCCTCGTTTGCCAATAATTCTGCTACTCGATCGTCGAGCTCATCAGAGGGTTTGGAGTCGCCAGAATAAGGAGTCATGCTAGAGGGTCCTTAGACCACAACGGCCTCAATTGAAAAATCGAAAGTATAGTCTTCTTTGAATTCCTCGCCCAGCTCTGCGGAACGGGGATTGCGACTATCGTAAAACCAGCATACTGCAATTTGCTTGCCTTGATCGGCGGCATTTTGTAGCCGATCGAATATGTCTATCATCGCCCTAATGCTACTTGTATTTAAGTAATTCAGTCTTAGCTCGATTTTTAGTGGTTGGGACCCAGAATGCAAAAAATCTTCAACCCAGCCAATGATATTGTCGAAAATTTCATAGGTGTTTTCCGGATAGGACTCGCCAGTCATCACCAGCACTCCGGTGTCCCATTCAGCCGTGACTGCAGGCGTGGACTGGGTTGGGGCCAGGCTCAGGTTTTTCTGGAATTCAGTGTTTGTCATGGCCGTTCAGATTGTTGCGCGTAGCGTGAAGAAGGCTTTGCCACCACCGAGCTCATCCAAGCTGGCCTGCAATGGCTCAGATGACTTGCGTGCAATATCAATCAGGCCGAGGCCCGCACCAGTTACCACACCTTCTTCACGGGGCTTGCGCAGTTGCTCTTTGTAGAGCGACTTGAGCTCTACCTTATCAAGCCTCCCCAAGGCCTCGACCCGATCCAATAGATGCTGGCCATCAGCAGTATCAACCATATTTCCTGCCGAAACTACATATTTATCAACTCCAGTCTCTGCAATTACAACCGTAGCAGTGGCCTCTAGGTCACTGTAGGAGCGATTGGATGTATAGTGACGAATATTCTGGCTCATCTTGATATAAACGCTAAAAACATCCATTGCTGAAGACATGCAATCTCTTGTTGTCTCGATGTGCTCCTTCAGCGCCACCCCAATTTCGCCAATCAAACTTCTTGAAGTGGGGCCGTTAAAGCAGATCAAAATACGCTCATGCGTGAAGAAATCCCTAAGAGAGGAAAGGCTCCGGCTGGTTGTAAGGGCGCTGTCCATGGGCTTAATGCTTATTGCAATGTTAACACCAGAGCCTGATCGGGCTGGAACAGGGTCACGTTAGTTAAATCGGAAGGACAACATGGTGATGTCATCGCGTTGGGGGTGATCCCCTTGGAATTCCTGCAATGCCCTAGTAAGAGCCTGGTGTTGGTCGTCAAGGGACTTGGTTGCATGCTCAAGCAGCCACTGGGAAAATCGATCGCTGCCCAGTCCAAATCCATGCTCCCCTCCAGCCTGATCTAAATATCCATCTGTTGTGAGGTAATAGGTGAAGCCAGGAAGAAGCGGAACGTCGTGATCGTGATATGCGCCGGTGCGGCGGTCCCAGAGACTGCGATTGTCCCCTTTGACGTATTCAACTGTGTTGCCATCGCTCCAGTAAAGCCAGATCTTGGCTCCTGCAAAGCGCAGCAGTTGGGCGTGTGCATCAATCATGACTAGGCCTACATCCATTGTGGTGGCAATGGCACGAGAGACTTGGGCTTCGCTGAGAATGCTGTGCATGCCTTCATTGGTGGCTTGCAGCACCTCGGCTGGAGAGGCAATGCCATGCATCTGTATCGACCGATCGATGCCGGCTCGAGCGAGCATGGTCATCATGGCTCCGGATACTCCGTGGCCTGCGCAGTCGGCTACGCCCGCCAAGCAACGCCCACCTTCCTCGTGGAACACGTAGTAATCGCCGCCAACGGTGTCGCGGGGCTGCCACAGGATGAAGTGATCCTTGCCGAAGCGTTCTTTTAGCTGACGATTTGGCAGAATCGACTTCTGCAGCAGTGCTGCATATTGAATCGAATCATCCACCTGTTTTGTTACATCCTTAAGGCGCTGATGGGCTGAATCGACCATGTCATAGGCATGGCGCTGGCGAACTAAGACGGAGTTAAAGGCTTCCGTGAGGCGACCGATCTCGTCACTACCCCTTACGGTCAGCAGTTCGTTGGAATCGTCGGATGATATGGAATAGGCTTGACGAACCAAGCGGCGCAGGGGTTCAACTACGCGCAGCGACAATATGCGATAGGAAATTGTGACCCCTATTGCCAATAAGATTGCCAGAAAGATGGTGGTTTGTGACTGCATCTGGCTGGAGCTGGGATCGTTCAGCAGCGTCGAAGCTGAATAGATCAAATAGGCCAGCACAATGCCATTGAGAATAGCGAGGAGCAAAAATATCTGCTGAATCGACAGGACACGCTTTTTCCGCTTAGCTGCCTCTACCGTCATCCAGCCTCTTAGCACCCATTTTAAGTTTCATCTTAGTCAGGGATGGCCCGGAAAACTGCGCCCTCTCAGAAAATTCTCAGACGGCCCCCCTCGTGGGATTATGGAAGAGGTGGCGGCATTGCCGCACCAACCCTCTGGAGAGGTGGTCGAGTGGTTGATGGCTCTGGTCTTGAAAACCAGCGAAGTGAAAGCTTCCGCGGGTTCGAATCCCGCCCTCTCCGTTCCAATGACATCAGCAGAACCCAGCCCCGCAAGTGCTTGCCGGGCTGGTCTGGCATCAGTCTTGATCTGGCATCAGTCCTGAAGGTGGCTGAAGGGGCGCATTGCTGCGGCGGGCTCTGCGCAGGCGCGGTTGAGCTCCCTTTCGAGATTGATTATGCGCTTCTCCCTTAGGCAGTATTTGCAGCCGCCGGTGGTTTGGAGGTGCTTCTCGGGGGTGATGGAAATCTCTTTGACTGGATGGCTATTGCAGCGAATCTTGATGGGGGTCTTGTAGCTCTTGTAGAGGATGGCTGCGTAGTCGTATTGATCGCCAAAACGGGATCGGGCCCTTGCCAAAAACAGTTCACGACTGATTGGGTTGCCCATCTCCAGGCCAGGTGGGATCAGTGAAGATGCGGCATATTACGGAGGCTGCCGCCCCAGGCCAATTCGCCGGCAAAGACCGTCACGTTGCGTGATGCGGTTCAAAAGATATGGGTTTGGCCCCCTTGCTCCCATCTTTTCTAGGCTGGTCCTGAGCGCCACGAAGGGAGTGGTGATCAGGCAGGGAGCAATCCCTGCTTTTTTATGGCTTACAAATACCTTTGGTGCGAATCTGGGTGCTTCCAACCCAGCCCGGCTGTTAATGGCCCCAGAGAGTCCCCAACGTCCCCCCTGGCTGAATTGGTTGTTTCTATTGGCGTTCCTGTGGAGCTCCTACCAGCTGGCTGGCCTCTGGTTTGCGCGCCTACACGGCTAGGGGTATTGGTTGGGCACGAAGAACTGCTCATTGCGGGGCGGACGAGCCGTGCCCTTGGGGGGCTTGCGGGGCGGCAGCTTGATCGCTGGCGGTGTCATGTCTTCGTAGGGGATCTTGCTGAGCAGGTGGTGGATGCAATTGAGGCGGGCGCGGCGTTTGTCGTCTGCCTCCACTGTGAACCAGGGCGCTTCGGGGATGTTGGTGTGGGCAAACATCAGATCTTTAGCGGCTGAAAAGCTTTCCCACTTGTTGCGGGCCTCCAGATCCATCGGACTGAGCTTCCAGCGGCGGGTGGGATCGTCGATACGGGCCTGGAAACGGCTTTCCTGCTCCGCATCGCTCACTGAAAACCAGTACTTGAGTAGCACGATTCCAGAGCGCACCACCATCCGTTCAAATTCCGGGCAGCTCTGCAGAAACTCCTCCGTTTGGGCTGGAGTGCAGAAGCCCATTACCGATTCCACCCCAGCCCGGTTGTACCAGCTGCGATCAAATACGACGATCTCCCCCGCGGAAGGGAAGTGTTCGACGTAGCGCTGGAAATACCACTGGGTTTTCTGTTGATCAGAGGGGGTGCCTAAGGCCACCACCCTGCAGCCGCGGGGGTTGAGCGGTTCGGTGATTCGTTTAATCGTGCCGCCCTTACCGGCCGCATCCCTGCCCTCGAACAGCACGATCAGCCGAAAGCCAGAGGCCTTCAGCCAGTACTGCATTTTTACCAGCTCCACCTGCAGCCGGGTGAGCTCTTTCTCGTACACCTTGCGATCTAGCCGGCCCCCGTTGCTGGCCAGATCTTCCATTAACGGCGATGGGTAGTAGCGATCGCTCAGGGGCCCAAAGTGTGGTTGCTGGGGCTGGCTCGAGTTGCTGGTTTTATCCGTTTTCTTGTGTTTTCCCATCGCTGAGGGTCTCCAGAACTAGTTGCGGCGGCTGGGTTGGGGCCATAGAGCTCGCACTAGGCGGATGATCCCCGCAACCACCAATCCCAGGGCCGCAATGGCCGCCAGCACCAGCAGCACCACCGCCAGCAGTTGCACCAGTCCCCAAAGCGCCTGCTGCACCCCGCCGATCAGGTTGGCTAGAGCTGTGCTCAGCACCAAGAAGGTGTCGAAGCGCTCCGGCAACTGCAGCAAGGCCAGCATTAGCCCGGCGCCAGCAGCGCCGAGCAGCAGGGCGATACCGGCCTGACGCCAGCGGGCCGGGCGGCGGCGGCGGCGAAATACTCGTCGTGTCGACGCGCCTGTGGCGGGCAATTGCAGGGCGCGGCGACGGGGGGAGGTCATACCTCGAGGACGTAACCAGCACCGCGCATCCAGCGCTCGAATTCCATCAGCACCAACTCGTTGGGGCAGTCGATCAAGGAGAGATCTGCCACGGTGCAATCCCCCTGGCCGCCGTGATGGAGGGAGAGGCGGAAGTCGTCGCCGCTGAGCCCGCAAACCTCCGGATCACTGCGTACAACCACATCAAGGGAGGCCCCAAGCCGAGCCACCCGAATCCTCAGTTCCGACCAGGTCAGCGCCGCCATGGACTCAATTCAAACTCGATCAGCGATACCCAAGTGTGACCAGCTAGCCGGATACGTCAATAGCGGCTATTTAGGCTGGGCGGCAGCTGGACGCTGGACTGGCTCGGGCCCGGGCTTGGGTTCTGGAAGCAGCAGCCCTAGCCCAGAGGCCACGGCCACAGCTAGCAGCCCTGCCAGCGGCCCCGCAAGGCGCTGGGTAAGGGGGCGGCGCTCCAGCAGCTCGCGTGCCTTTAGGGGCATGGGCTCAGGCAGCTCCAATGGCAACTGCAGGCGCGAATCGAGGCGCAATTGATCCAGCACCCGCACTAGATCGGCCAGCTCGGCATCGTCGAGATTGAGCTGCAATGGGGGCGTATCCGGCTGGCTACTGCGCAGCAGCAGGCCATGGCCGCCCTCGGGCCCCGGACTTATCTCCACTGGCTCGGGCTCGGCGCCAAAGCGACGCGGCACACCACTGATCAGGTAGCGGGCGTAGGGCAGAACCACCTGCATCAGGGCTAGCAGGTGCTCCTTGCGGCCCTCAAGCTCGGGGCGACCGGCCCAGGCCAAACTCCAGCCCGTGATGATGCCGAGGTTCTGGCCGCTCTGGCCGACCGATACATCCGGCAGACCCTCCACCTTGAGGCGGCAGCTGAGTTGGTCGAACTGAAGTACTTGCTTCATTGCAGGCTCAGGAGCTGGATCATGGCTGGGCATCCAGCAGGCTGGCGCGCAGCCGCTCAAAACCGCCCACCCCGGCACCCAGGGCCAGGGCCTGGATCAGCAGCCGCGACTGGCGGGCACCTGACTCGGGATCGAGCAAAAGTTGCACGCCACCACGGCGGAGGTTCATGCGCTGGCGCACTAGATCGGCCAGGCGGCTGCGGAATAGGTTCCAACGCTCGCTGAGCACTTCCGGCGGCTCGGCGCTGGAGAGCAGGCCGCGCACCAGGGGATAGAGGCGATCTGCCAAGGCGCAAAGTATGCGGATTAGGGCGTCGGTTTCAGCTGGCTCCAGACCCTCGCGGCGAGTGGTGCGGCGCAGGGGGTTGGTGCAGCGGCGTTTCCACAGTTCCACCCGGTTGGGGAAGAGAGTGGTGAAGCCCATCTGCTCGCTCATCCACACCATTGCCTCACCGCCGTTGAGGTCGAGGGCCTCGGCGCTGAGCAACAGCAGGTCGAGGCGTTCAAGGCCGCGGCGGGGAAGCCGGGCGGCCGATTCAGGAGCGAATGAATCAAGGGGCATGGCTGCGATGATGCCAGCAAGTGCACCCAACCGTCACGTTCATGGCCCCAGACCTGCGGGAATTCGTGCGCGATGTGCCTGATTTTCCCAAGCCCGGCATCCTGTTTCGCGACCTCACGCCGCTGATGCGTGACCCGGATGGCTGGCAGGAAGTGATCCGTCAGCTGAGCGCAGTTTGCGAGCGGCTGCAGCCCGACCTGATCGTGGGCATTGAGTCGCGGGGCTTCATCGTGGGCACCGCCCTTGCCACCGCCGTGCGATTGGGTTTTGTGCCAGTGCGCAAGCCCGGCAAGCTGCCTGGGGAAGTTACGGGCGTGGACTACGCCCTCGAATACGGCAGCGACCGGCTGGAAATCCATAGCGATGCCCTGGCCGATGGTTCAAAAGTGCTGATCATTGATGATCTGCTGGCCACCGGCGGCACCGCCGCGGCCTGCGCCGAGCTGGTTGCTGCAGCTGGTGGTGAACTGTGCGGCTTCGGCTTCGTGGCCGAACTGGCGGCTCTTGAAGGGCGCCGCAAGCTGCCCGATGATCAGCCCGTGGAGTCGCTAATCATCTATTCCTGAGCCTGCCAGCTGAGCAGGGCATCGAACTGCTCCAGGCTGATCAGCCCGAAGCGCCACAGCACCACCGGCAGGGGGGCCTGCTCCTGCTGCGCCTGGCGCAATCCCAGGGCTAGGGCGCTCTCACTTAGGCCAAATTGATGGCGCAGCAGACGCAGCAGCGCCGCTGAAGGTGGCGGCTGGGAACTTGTGCTGATCACCATGGTGGCGGTCCCGGATAGCCCATGCTGATCAGCGCCTAAGCAGCTGGCAAGGGCCATCGGTCATGGCCGACAGGCTGAGTTTGCGCAGGGGAGCAAGCTTGGTCAGTAGCAGCAGGGTCAGGTGGCGCAGGGGCAGCAGCAGGGGCGAGCGATTCGAGAAAAACCGCACCAGCAGATCGGTGGCCAGCAGGGTGAGCAGCAAATCCGGCCAACGTCGCCTTGCATAGGCCGCCGGTAAGCGGTGCACGGCCAGCCGCCCGGTCGCCGCCCGCCGGGCCAGGCGATGCAGGGTGGCCACATCGCGCCAGCAGAGGTTTAGCCCCTGGCCGCCCACTGGATGGCAGCGGTGACCGCTCTCCCCCACCAGCACCGTATGGCGGCGGTGCAGGCTCCGGGCCAGCAGCAGGGCCACCGGGAAGGCGCGCGGATCGTCGAGCAGGGCATCGGGCTGCAGCTGGTCTGGCAGGGCACCGGCCAGGGCATCAAGGAAGGCTGAATCGCCGAGGCTTTCAAGCTGGCGGCAGCGCTGGGCTGGGGCACTCCAAACCAGCTGGAAGACGCCATCACCCAGGGGCAACACCGCAAAGGGCCCCTCGGGCCGCAGCAGCTCCCAGGCCTGGTCGTCGGCACTGCCGCGGAGTCGCACCAGGGCGGTGAGGCAGTTTTGTCGATAGGTCCACTGCAACACGCCCATGCCGAGGGCCTCGCGGCTGGGGGAGTGGGGCCCGTCGGCCGCCACGATCAGGTCGTGCGGCGGCCGATCACCTGCAGTTAGCGGCGGCGGCGTGCCCAACTCCAAAGTGATGGCGGGATGGGCGCTTAGGCGCTCCAGCAGCAGGGTCATCAGCGGCCGGTGCTGTCCCACCCAGCCCACGGCCGCCGCCGGGGCCGCCGCCCGCTGCGAGCCCAGGTCCGCCAAGCAGAAAGGCACCTGGCGCTGGGTGGCCAGATCAAGTAGCTGCAGGGAGCGGAAGGGCACCAACACCGCCCGCACAGCTGGCCACAGCCCCAGCTGCTCCAGCAGGCGCTGGCTGGAATGGGTGAAGGCGTAGGCGCGGCTGCGCTCGAGCAGCACGGCAGCGGGCAGGGGATCGCTGATCTGCACCTGCCAGCCAGCGTCCGCCAGGGCAAGGGCCGTTAGGGCACCGGTGGGGCCCGCCCCATTCACCAGGGCCCTCAGAACCGGTTTGGACTCGACCATGGCGATGGCGGATCAGCCCGGGGATCGGGCACAAAAAAGCCGCAGCTGTAAAGCTGCGGCAATTGGTGTAGCAAAGCTCAGGCCTGGGCGAGAGCAGGCAGATCAGCCGATGCCGAGCAGGCCGCGGGTGAAGGACTCACCACCCAGGGCGAATTCAGTGGCAAGCAGGGCGATGAAGCCGAGCATGGCCATACGGCCATTAAGCTTCTCCGCGCGCTCGTGGAAGCCCCAGCCGCTTTCGGTTGACACAACTTCCATCCGGGGCTCGGTGGCGAATGCATTGAGGCGGCCGCCGTCTTCAGTGGTAACGGTGGCGCCGCGGATGGTGGCGGCTTCGATCGAAGGGGTGGTCTGAGTCATGGATGCCTGACGTGTGCTTGCAAGAAGTGTAACGCAATATTGCAGCTTGTAACTGCGGCCCCGGGGAAATGCTGCGCCTGGATCAGCGGAACCGCTTCAGGCAGAGCTCCTCAAAGGCCGGTCGCAGCAAGAAGGGGTATTCACCTACCCAAAGCTTGAGCTGGGGCAGCCAGGCGTCGCTGATCGCTCCAATCTGAGAAAAGTCCTTGCGCTCGCTCAGCACCAAAACCCGCACAACCATGCCGGCACGAATCTGCTGGTGCTTTTTTTCAAAGGGGAAGCGCACCTTGCCGAGGTAGCCCTCTTCGTCTTCGAGCTCGAGGGTGAGCCAGGTGCGGCGGTTTTCCACCAGCTCCAGGCGGCCGTCGTTGTTGGCCTGTTCGCGGCGCTCCTCCACGATTTCGCGGGTGTAGAGATCGGCGATCTGGCCTTCAAACAGGGCTGCAGCCGGATAGCGGCGCAGGGTGGAATTTTTCTGGCCCGCCTCGAGGATCGGTCCCCAGAGCAGGTAAAGGGCAAACACAAAGCCCACCACCAGGAAAACCGGGCCGAACTGGCTGGAGAACAGCAGGGTTTGGCTGATTAATAGGGCAATCACTGCGCCGATCACCGAGATCAGCACCCGTTGCAGCACCTTGCGGGGATTGCCGGTGCAGGCGTTGAACTGGGGGCCGGTGGCCACCGCTGGGATCAGGCGCAGCAGCTCGCCGGGACGCAGGGGAAGCAGCATCAGATCAGCCGCTCCAGGCCATACACAAGGCCAGCCAGCTGGCGTACCTTGCGCACGGTGAGCAGCACGCCGGGCATGTAGGCGGAGCGCTCGATCGTGTCGTGGCGCAGGGTGTAGGTCTCGCCGGGAGCACCAAACATCACCTCTTGGTGGGCCACCAGCCCTGGCAAGCGAATCGAGTGCAGGCGCAGGCCGCTGTCGCGCTGGCCGCCGCGGCAGCCCGCCAGGGTTTCGTGCTCCTCCACCTGCTGGGGGTTGAAGGATTTACCGAGCTCCTCGATCAGCTCGGCGGTTTTGATGCAGGTGCCGCTGGGGGCATCGGCCTTGCGGTTGTGGTGCAATTCGGTGAGCTCAGCGAAGTCGTAGAAGCGGGCGGCGGCGGCGGCGGCCTGCTGCAGCAGCACCATGCCAACTGAAAAATTGGGGATCACGGCACCGCCCACACCCGCCTTCTCGGCAAAGGCGGCCAGATCAGCCAGCTGCCCGGGTGAGAGGCCCGTGGTACCGATCACTGGGTGCACGCCGTAGGCGATCGCGGCGCGGGTGTGCTCGTAGACAACCGAGGGGTGGGTGAAATCCACCAGCACCGCAGCCCCACCCTGCCGTGCCGCCTGGCTGGCTTGGCATAGGGCCCCCTCGAAGTCGCTGGTGATCGCCAGCTCCAATTCGCCTAGGCCGAGCTCCAAGCCCAGATCAGCCCCCTCTTTATCAGGGGTGGTGTCGATGGCGGCCACCATGGTGCAATCGGGGGCCGCAAGCACGGCCCGCACCACCTCGGCGCCCATGCGGCCCAGGGCACCGGCCACCACCACGGGGATGGGTGCCCCAGAGGCCGGATCGGGTGCAGGAGCCATGGTGTTCTTAAAGCGCTGGCAGCGAGCCTATGCGGCGCGCGCAGGGGCGCGCAGCCGAGCGAGCAGGGCTTCGAGATCCACCGCATCACCCTGCTCGGCTGCCAGGAAGCGCTCTGCATAGCTGCGCCAAACGCCAGCTTCAAGAAACAGCTCCAGCAGCTCCCTATCGAGGTGGCGCTCGCCGGCCATGGTAACCAGGATCTCCAGGGCCACAGACAAGGGTTTGCCGCTCTTGTAGGGCCGGTCGGCTGCGGTGAGGGCTTCAAACACATCGGCGATCGCCATCATCCGGGCCAGGGGACTCATCTGATCAGAGGTGAGTCCGCGGGGGTAGCCCCGGCCGTCGGTGGTTTCGTGGTGGCCGCCAGCGATCTCTGGCACCGCCGCCAGGTGGGCGGGAAAGGGCAGGGAGGCCAGCATCCGAATCGTCTGGATGATGTGCTCGTTGATCTTGTAGCGCTCCTCGCCACTGAGGGTGCCGCGACTGATCTCCAGGTTGTGCAGCTCGCCGCGGTTGTAGAGCAACTCGGGCTCGGCCATGGTGATGCCCCAGGGGTTATCCGCCGGCAGCTGCTGCTGGGGCAGGCGCTCGATGCGGTGGTGGAGCCGGTCAGCCAGCAGGGGCTCGCCCACCGGCAGGGGCTGCTGGGACTCCCGCTGGCGGCGGCGCAACTCCTCCGCGCCAACGCCAGCGCGGTCGTCGAGGGTGCGGCGCCACTGGCGGCGGGCGATGGCTTGGAGACGGTCGATCCGCTCTTGAGCCATGAATTCGCCGCCCAGGTTGCATTCAGCCACAAAGGCAAATTCGGCATCGAGCTCGGCCCAGATGCGCTCCAGCTCGGCCTGAAGGGCCTGCCGATCACCACCAGCAGCGATGGCTCGCCAGGCGTCGGTTTCAGCGGCGCTTTTAAGCAGCTCAAAGCGCATCCGCACCTCGTGGATGCGGTCGTAGATGGTTTCCAGCTTGGTGGCCTTATCGACCACGTATTCGGGAGTGGTTACCTTGCCGCAGTCGTGCAGCCAGGAGGCCAGGTGCAGGGCCTCCCAGTCGGCCTCCGAGAGCTGAAAGCTGGCGTAGGGGCCGCTGCGGGCCTCACAAGCAGCGGCGGCCAGCAGTTGGGCTAGCTCAGGCACCCGGGCGCAGTGGCCGCCGGTGTAGGGGCTTTTGGCGTCAATCGCATCAGCGAGCAGCTGAATAAAAGCCTCAAACAGGGCCTTCTGGGCGGCGATCAGGCCGCGGGTCTCCAGGGCAACCGCCGCATTGCCAGAGAGGGCCTGGCAGAAGGCCACCCGGGCTGGTTCTGGGGGGGTCTCAAAGTGCAGCACCAGCTCGCCCAAGGGCTCGCCGCGCCTGCTGAGCAGGGGCAGGCACAACCGCTCCCCAGCTCCCGCCGCCGTGGCGCCAACCAGCTCGCCGCGCTCAAGGCGCCGATCAGGAGGCATTACCAAGCTGGCGCCGCGGGCATCGCTGGCCTGCAGCGATTCCTCTAGAAGCCTTTCCAGCAGCCGATCTACGTCATCTTCTGCCGCCAACAGGGCGGAAATATCAAGGAAGCGCCGGATCGTGCCACGCATGGCATCGAAGGTGAGGGCCAGCTCATCCACCTCGACGATGCGGGAGCGGCCAGCCGGCTCGCCTTCGAGCTGGAAGGCTCGGATCGCCTGGGCCTGGCGAGCCAGGCGCCGCAGGCTGGTCGAGAGGCGGCGCGCCAGCAGCACCACCACCGGCACGCTGAGCAGCAGCACCACCAGTGTCGCCACCCCTCCCTCCTTAGCCAAGCGCCGCGCATCGGCAAGCAGCTCCCTTTCGGGCATAGCCATCAATAAAAATGTGTTGCCGCCCTTGAGTGGCGAGGGCAGGGCAACCACCGCACCACGCCAGCCCTGTCCAGCGGCATCGAAGTGGCTGAATCCGGGGGGACGGTCCATGGGCGTTGGTTTGCGCAGCTCCTGCTTCAGCTGGGGAGCTAGGGCAGCCAGGGCCGGCATGCCCAGCTGGGCCAGGCTTGGTATATCCGCAGTCCCCCCCGCGGCTTCTTGGTGGAAATTGCCCATGCCCTCCATGGCTGGGGTGGCCACCACCAAGCCCTGAGGGGTAACGATCGCCAGCTGGGTGCCTGGAGTGATGCGGTATGTGCTCAACAACTCGCCCAGGTTGCTAAGCGGTAAGGCAGTCCCTACGGCGCCACCGTCAGCCGTTGCCAGGGACAAGGTGACACCGACCTGCCCCCCGAAGACAAAGCGGTGCAGCGGGGCCAGTACGGGTCCCTTGCTGGCCAGGGCAAGACGCACCCAGGGGCGTTCCTTGAGGTCGAAGCCCGGTGGCGGGGAGAAGGGCTCGGAGCTCAGCTGCCGCAGAGTTGCGTCAAACACGATCCGGCGCCCCAGTCGCTTGCCCGGATCGATGCCCTGCACCACCAGCCCCCCTTTGGGCTCCTTAGCCCGAGCCACCAGAAATAGACGCCCACCCCTGTCCGCCACCATGTAGGCGGCATAGGCGGGGGTATTGGCTAGGGCCTCGGCAAAGCTGGGCAGCAGGTCCAGCCGTTGCTCGAAGTTGAGGTCGTCGGCTAGATCTTCGATTCGCTCTAGTTCGAGCACGGCCTTAGACGGGTCGATGGCCCGTCTGATCTCGGCTCGAAGCTCCCCCACCATTGCCTGGAGCGTCTGTTCGCTGGCGCTGGAGAGCACCTCCTCCGTGCGGCGCACCCCCAGGGCACTCACTAGCAAGCCTGTAGCGCAAACCAAGGGCAGAAAAAGGGCCACCAGCGTGGTGGTGAGGCTCAGCCGAGGTAGGAGCTTTGGCATGGACCGTTCGTAGCAGGTCACCAGGACCTCGCATCAAGGCGGATACATCCGTAGATTCCCCAACAACCCCTTATTCGCGCTGATGTTCACGCAGGTTCGCTCCACCAACCGCCGAGTTACGCCCGGCGACGTGAACGGCCGTGCCGTGATGAAGGCCGTTTATGTGGTGCTCGAACCCCAGTACCAAAACGCCCTAACCCAGGCCGCCAACTCGCTCAATGCCCAGAACGGCCCCCTGGCGATCGAACTGAGCGGCTACCTGATCGAGGAATTGCGCGATCCCCAGAACTACGCCGATTTCCAGGCCGATGTGGCCGCGGCGGATGTGTTTATCGCTTCGCTGATCTTCATTGAAGATCTGGCACAGAAGGTGGTGGAAGCTGTGGCGCCTCACCGCGACCGGCTCAAGGCAGCAGTGGTGTTTCCCTCCATGCCGGAGGTGATGCGGCTAAATAAGCTCGGCACCTTCTCGATGGCCCAGCTGGGCCAGAGCAAGAGCGCCATTGCCAGCTTCATGAAAAAGCGCAAGGAGGCGGGCGGCGCAGGCTTCCAAGACGCGATGTTGAAGCTGCTCAATACCTTGCCTACAGTTCTTAAATACCTGCCGGTGGAGAAGGCGCAAGATGCGCGTTCTTTCATGCTGAGCTTCCAGTATTGGCTGGGCGGCACGCCAGATAATCTCAGGAATTTTCTGTTGATGCTGGCCGACAAGTACGTCTTCCCCCGGGGCGGCTCGGGAGACCGGGCCGACCGTCCCGAGGTGGTTGTGGCCGAGCCCGAGGTATTTCTCGACCTGGGCATTTGGCACCCACTAGCTCCGGGGATGTTTGAAGATCTCAAGGAATATTTGAATTGGAATTCAAGCCGCGGCGATCTCAGCGAGCAGGCCCGTAATGGTCCGGTGATCGGTCTAGTGCTGCAGCGCAGCCACATAGTTACCGGCGATGAAGCTCACTATGTGGCGATCATTCAGGAGCTGGAATATCGCGGCGCCACCGTAATTCCGGTCTTCTGCGGCGGGCTCGACTTCACCAAGCCGGTGAATGCTTTCTTCTACGACCCGCTCAACCCCGACATGCCGTTGGTGGATGGGGTGGTGTCACTGACGGGTTTTGCCCTAGTGGGTGGTCCAGCCCGGCAGGACCACCCCAAGGCGATTGAGGTGCTTAAAAAGCTGAATCGCCCCTACATGGTGGCGTTGCCATTGGTGTTTCAAACCACCCAGGAGTGGGAGGAGAGCGATCTAGGTCTGCACCCTGTCCAGGTAGCACTGCAGATCGCCATCCCTGAACTCGATGGCGCCATTGAGCCAATAGTGCTCAGCGGCCGCGACGACGCCACCGGTAAAGCTCACACCCTGCAAGACCGGGTTGAGGCGATCGCCGAGCGCGCAATCCGCTGGGCCTCCTTGCGGATCAAGCCCCGGGCTGAAAAGAAGCTGGCGATCACCGTGTTCAGCTTCCCCCCTGATAAGGGCAACGTCGGCACGGCGGCGTATCTAGATGTATTTGGTTCGATCTTCCGGGTGCTGGAGGAGATGAAAGCCAAGGGCTACGACGTGCAGAACATGCCGCGGGATTCCAAGGCGCTGATGGAAGCCGTGATCAACGATCCAGAAGCCCTCCAGGGTGCACCGGAGCTCTCGATCGCCCACCGCATGAGCGTGGAGGAATACGAGCGCCTCACCCCCTATTCCGAGCGGCTTGAAGAAAACTGGGGCAAGCCCCCCGGCAACCTGAACAGCGACGGCACCAACCTGCTGATCTACGGCCGCCACTTCGGCAATGTGTTCGTGGGTGTCCAGCCCACCTTTGGCTACGAGGGCGACCCGATGCGGCTGCTCTATTCACGCAGCGCCAGCCCCCACCACGGCTTTGCCGCCTACTACACCTATTTAGAGAAGGTGTGGCAGGCCGATGCGGTACTGCACTTCGGCACCCACGGTTCGCTGGAGTTCATGCCCGGCAAGCAGATGGGCATGAGCGAAACCTGCTACCCCGATTCCCTGATCGGCGCCCTACCAAATCTTTATTACTACGCCGCCAACAACCCTTCAGAAGCCACCATCGCCAAGCGGCGAGGCTATGCCTCCACGATCAGCTACCTCACCCCACCGGCTGAAAATGCCGGCCTGTATCGGGGCCTCAAGGAGCTGGGCGAGCTGGTGGGCAGCTACCAGCAACTGAGAGAGGGCAGCCGGGGCGTACAGATCGTCAACGCGATCGTGGAAACGGCGCGCCAGTGCAACCTCGACAAAGATGTGGTGTTGCCTGATGCCGATGCCTCGGAGATCGGCCTCGACGGCCGCGATGGCGTGGTGGGGGCGGTGTATCGCCAGCTGATGGAGATCGAAAGCCGGCTGCTGCCCTGCGGCCTGCACACGATCGGCAAGCCACCTACTGCCGAGGAGGCAATCGCCACCCTGGTGAATATCGCGGCGCTCGAGCGCGAGGAAGATGGCCTGCGCTCCCTGCCGGGCCTGCTGGCCGAGAGCCGGGGCCGCACGATTGCCGACATCTACAAAGGCAACGACGACGGTGTGCTCGTCGATGTGGAGCTCAACCGCACGATCACTGAAGTGTGTCGCGCGGCGGTGGGCGCCATGGTCAAGGCCGTAACCGGAGCCGATGGCCGGGTAACCCTGCGCCAGAACTTCGCTTGGTTGTTTGCCCTGCTGGAGAAATTCGGCTTCCAACTGCCCAGCCCCTGGCTGAGTGCCTGCCGCTCAGCTGGCTTCCCAGGGGTGGATCAAGCCGAGCTCGACAAGTTGTTTGGCTACCTGCGCTTCTGCCTTGAGCAGATCTGCGCGGATATGGAAATGCAGAGCCTGCTCAAGGCCCTCGATGGCGAATACGTGCTGCCCGGCCCCGGCGGCGACCCGATCCGCAACCCGGGCGTGCTGCCCAGCGGCAAGAACATCCACGCCCTTGACCCTCAGTCGATCCCTACCCGCGCCGCAATTGCTGCCGCCAAGGTGGTGGTAGATCGGCTAATCGAGCGCCAGAAGGCCGAGCAGGGCGCCTGGCCCGAAACGATCGCCTGCGTGCTCTGGGGCACTGACAACATCAAGACCTACGGCGAATCGCTGGCTCAAATCCTCTGGTTTATCGGCGTGCGGCCGGTGGCTGATTCCCTGGGCCGGGTCAACAAGCTGGAGCTGATTTCCCTGGAGGAGCTCGGCCGGCCCCGCATCGACGTCGTGGTGAATTGCAGCGGCGTATTTCGCGACCTATTTATCAACCAGATGGGTTTGATTGATCAAGGCGTCAAGATGGCAGCTGAGGCCGATGAGCCCCTGGATATGAACTTCGTGCGCCGCCACGCCCAGGAGCAGGCGGCGGCCCAGGGCGTGTCCCTGCGGGATGCGGCGACACGTGTGTTTTCCAATGCCAGCGGCAGCTACAGCTCAAACGTAAACCTGGCGGTGGAGAACAGCACCTGGGAGGAGGAGAACGAACTGCAGGAGATGTATCTGTCCCGCAAGACATTTGCTTTCAACGCCGATAATCCAGGTGAGATGAACCAGAACCGCGAAGTATTCGAATCAGCTATGAAAACCGCTGATGTGACCTTCCAGAATCTGGATTCGGCTGAGATTTCCCTCACCGATGTGAGCCACTACTTCGATTCTGACCCCACCAAGCTGATCGCCGGCCTGCGCGACGATGGCAAGGCACCGGCAAGTTATATCGCTGATACCACTACGGCTAACGCCCAGGTGCGATCCTTGAGCGAAACCATTCGCCTCGATTCGCGCACCAAGCTGCTCAATCCCAAGTGGTATGAGGGCATGCTGAATAGCGGCTACGAGGGCGTACGCGAAGTGGCCAAACGGCTCAACTTCACCCTGGGCTGGAGCGCCACCAGCGGCTCGGTAGACAACTTCGTGTACGAGGAGGCAAACGACACCTTCATCAATGATCCGGAGATGCGCAAGCGTCTGATGGAGCTCAATCCCCACAGCTTCCGCCGCATCGTGGGCACCCTGCTCGAAGTAAATGGCCGCGGCTACTGGGAAACCAGCGATGAAAACATCGCCCAGTTGCAGGAGATCTATCAGGAGATCGAAGACCGGATTGAGGGGGTTACGGAGGGGTGAGAATTTCTTGCTTGCTCCACCGGCTCGACTCAGTTAGTGCGAAGCAAGTGCTTGGCCTTTTTGAGTAGGTAATGGATCTTCGACTCTGACCTGGGCCAGCAACGGCTCAGCCTGAAACCTTGCCTGCGAACTCCATCCAGGAAGCCTGCTTGCAGTTCGAAGCCACCTCCAGCGCAATCATGGAAGCAGCTGCTTCTGTTTGATTCCGCTGACAGCTGGCTCCATTGCTTTGCAGCCGCGCCAGCTTTGTAACGCAGCGTTCTGCAGCAACCCCGAGCGCTGCACCCAGCACTTCCATGACAACCGAAAAAATTGGTCTCAGGCCCATCGAGCTCGAGGTTCTTAACGAGGCAGAGCCCCTTTCGGTTCTGTATGGCCAAACAGCTGGCGCTATGCAGCAAGACCAGGACTACCGGCTCTTGGAGCATTCCTATCGCAATTCACCTGAATACGCCGCGATGGTGGAGCGCTACCCCCTGCTGCGCAGCTTGATATCCGCAAGCGCTTCATCTGAACTTATTGGCCATCCGGCGGGGTCTTAGTTACGGTGAATAATGATTTGGGAATGCTGGGCATGGGCTATGATCAATTGTTCACTTAATACGTAAGAGAATGTCTGAGATCGAGGAAATTAATAAGCTTGTCACGTTTGGACTGGTTGACGGCAAGCTGCGGATTCTTCAGGTTAATGCACATGTGTGGGGTGATGTTACTGGGAATATTCAGGGCAGTGTCCGCGGAGATATTTATGGAGATGTTGAGGGAAGCGTAGAAGGATATGTTGGCCGCGATGTCGGCGCAAATGTTGGGCGCCATGTCCTTGGTAATGTAAATGGCAATGTAGAGGGAAGCGTTTGGGGGGATGTTAAGGGCGATGTATGGGGTAACGTTTTTGGAAAAGTCGAGGGGAACGCTGAGGAGTAGTTCTGACAAAATTCGTGTAGTTTATTATTTCTAGAAACTTATTTGAATTCCGTTAATTATAAAGCTTTGCCCCTTTGCTCCTTTGGGTCGACTTTCTAGAGATTTTGAGCTGCTGAAGACTTCGCTCGACAGATGTTCATAAAACTAGGTTTATCCTTGGCTTAGTAAATTAACTTGTCCGATTAACTTTATTTAATAGCCTGGCCAATTTATTCGGAAAATGATAGAAGCAAGCCTCCCCCGGCGACGAGTAATAGTCCTGCCCAGCCAGTGGCTGAGGGGCGTTCGCCAAGAAAAGCAAAGCCTATGAGGGCTACCAGTAACAGGCTTAGACGATCAACAGGCACCACCAATGACGCGTCACCTTGTTTCAAGGCCCTAAAAAAGCAGAATGATGATAAGCCGCTAGCTATGCCAGAAAGGGTTATGAATGTCCATGTTTGTTGAGATAGTTCAAATGGATTACTCCATTTGCCAGAAGCAATTATGAGTAACGGCAGGAATATTGATACGACAACTGTGCGAATAAGGGTGGCTAAGTCTGCTTCTACATTCTCAAGTCCAATCTTTCCAAGTACGGCAGAGGCGCTGGCGAAAATTGCTGACATTAAGGCCCATGTGAACCAAAGTGGTAATACCGGAATTGGGCTCATTTAAATCTGGTATCCGCAAGTGCTGGGTTAAGTCTAAATTTCACATGAATGGCCAAAAAGAATTATGGTGCAGCCTTTTTTTTATTCTAGCCGAGCACCCCTCTGCCCGGAAAGATGACGCTTCTCCAGCCAGACCACTTCATTCACTGGGGGGCTTGATGGAACCGATCGACGCGTCGTTACAGCTAGGCCTCCTTTGGCTCTTGTTTTTATGCGGCTCCTTTCGATCTATTAACTTTGTATAGATCGTCAATAAAACTCCTTCCAGGGATAAGCCCCTTCAGCGAAGGTCCGAGCGATCGATCCATATGGAGCAGTTGCAGAAATTGGAGTTCTTCAACGTTCGTATAGCAATGCTTGGGATTATTAATTGCATGCCTCAGCCACTAATTTTTCGATCTAGCCATTGGGTCAACACATAGACTCCGATAAACATTGGTAGATATGCTATCCACATGTTTGGTAGGTTCAGCTCTGAGTTGTTGATTAGAACTAGTCCTCCGTAGCTGACTGCGCCATATATCATTGCCCTGCGCAGTGGTCCGGTGATCTTTTTCAAGCGAATTCGAAAGGCGAGTCAGGTCCAGGCTATGTGCGGCAGCAGTATTTGCACATTTATTGCTGCTCCCCCAGGCCACGCTTGGATCAGCGCTGCAGAGGGATGTAACAGAATCGTTACCAGGCACCCGTGACTCCGGATGAAGTGTTTTTGGGATTCAATGACAAGCTGGGTCACTACCGAACTGGAGATAGCCTGTATCTCTTCTCATTAAGCCACCTTTGGCCGCCACATAGTGGGTCCGAAGCTTTTGCATGTGTGGTTTCCGATTGGTTCAGCGTATTTTTCTGCGGTCTATCCATCTTGCTATGAATATGTAGTCACTTTTGCTAAATTGTTGGTTTCTGATTAGTTTTTGATCGTAGGTGACTGGCTGTTCTTGCTATTCGCTTTTCTTGTAATTTGTTTGTTGTTGGATTTTGTTTATAAAACTGTGGTTCCTCTGTCTGATGATATTATTATTGGTTGCTGCTGCCCGCAAATGGGGCGCAAAAAATCCATGCTTCCATCCTTTCGCAGATATTTACTCGGATGTGCTGCTTTGGTATCGGTCCTGGCGCCGAGCTTTGCTAGCTCTGTTCAGGCCGCTGAATGGTATTTCTATGTTAAAAATGATAGCAACTCCGCCATTACCCGTTTAGAGGCTAAGGAAAAAGGTGGTAGCTGGCTCAAGTTTGATTTAAATGGCGGAATTAGAGCAGGCAAGAAAGTTCGGATCGATTGGGCTGCTTCTACAAATGACGACGATTGTAAGCAATTTATCCGTGCTACTTTTGCCGATGGAAGCGTTACGAGTCCAACTTTGTTCGACTTCTGCAATGATCTAGATACGCCCATCGTGTTCGACTAGTGAGCTTTGTTTTTTAGGATTTAACGCTGGTTGCCTAAATTGAATGAGCTAATTTTATTGTCATGGCGTACATAGGTAGCTTCTTCCAGTCTGGATGGGCAAAAGCTATGCCATTATGGATTTGGCCCGAATCTAAGTCGACCCCCACTTCTCCTTCTGTTCATTCATTTTGGTTCCGTGTAATAAAATAGTGAGATCATGATGTTAAGTAGTTCCTCTCGTTTAGAGCGGCTAGGCCGTTTTCTGCTGCGGGGCTTACGTATTGGCGCAAGCACGGTGTCTATTATCGAGCTCCTTCGGAATGATTGGACCGGTGGCATCACTGCTGGGGTCGCCTGGTTTGTTTTTTTACAGGTGGAGCGACGATTGCCGCCTAGCTCTGCGGAGCCATCGTCTCCGGCAGATGGCCGGTCTTAACCCAGATAGTGCAACCGGCTTCGCTCCACGGCCTGTGCACGCTTCCGGGCGGATTGCGCAGCCAGCTACCAGCTTGATAGGTGCCGTGTTCGTCCTGGAATACGCCAGCGAGCACCAGAATCTCCTCCCCACCTGGATGGCTGTGGGGCTGAAACACCGTGCCCGGTGCCCATCGCACTAGGGCTAGATGTTCAGAACCAAAGGCGTGTAGTGGCAGCACTTCTAATCCCTTGACTAGACCTGGAAGCCAGGCTTTTTTGTTGGTGTCTATCACCAGCTGAAGCTGATCTGCCGGGTGCATCTGGTGCAGTTTCACCAAGATGGTGCAGCCCGCTACGCTGAATGGAGCATGGTTGGAGCCAGCGGGGTTGCGCAGGTAGGTGCCGGCTGGGTAGTCGCCTTGCTCATCTGAGAAGGTGCCCTCCAAGACCAGGATCTCCTCGCCACCGCCATGAAGATGGCGCTCGAAATGGCTGCCTGGGGCATAGCGCACGATCGAGGTTGCCCGGGCTACCTCGCCGCCATTGCGATCAAGCAGGCGCCGCTCCACCCCAGCCATTGGGGAGTGGTTCCAATCGAGAGCATTGGTGTCCAGCACCGCCCGCTGACTGAGGTCTGCATGGAGCTTCATAAGGTGGATTCTGGCTCCTAATGGTCGAGAGTAGTAGCTAATGGTGCGGTCTTCTGGTCTAGTCGCGCTGCTGGAGACGTGACCCCCTGCCCGCTGTCGTGAGCCAGCATCCCAAGGGATAGTTGAAGAGAGTTCTCCTGCCTGCCAATACTCACCTGTGTCCTGGAGCGGGTGGCATCGGGAGCCCCGTCTGGATACCTCCTTGACTGAAATACAACGGTTGTTGAGGCTGGCTGTGCTGACAAGCAGCGGCTTATTTAACTCAAAAGTGCAGCACTCGAATCCTGACCATTGCTAGTGGCCAGATTAAAAGGGGAGGCAAGGTTTTGTGCTCCCTAGCTCCTTTGCCAAGATAGCCATGAAAAACCTACTGTTCCCGATGCTGGGACTGCTCATGCTGGCTGCAACTGGCATGCCAGCCATGGCAGAGCAGCGTGGAGGGCCTAACTCAGGTGGAGATCGTCCTCAAACACCCGCAGAGTTAGGCAACAGCGACAATCCCTGCGGTGCCCAGCAACGACCATGCGCTTGGTAAGGACTGCACTGTTCACCTATCCCAGTTAGGGTTTCTGTGCTCCCTTGATATTCTTGTCAAGGGCTTCAATTTAGTTTCCTTACGGATTAAGTTGCGAAGGGATCTCCACATGGGGATCCAATTTCTACTCATCAAGGGCCAGCTTTCATAGGTCCTAAGGTTTGCGTCTGAGTTTTAGCGGATTGATCCTGAAGCTGCCCAATTAGCTCAAAACTGATTCATCACTATCGGTCCGATTACGTTAGTGCTGGTCACTGGCTTGATTTTCGCTAAGCATCGATTCAGAACCCTATTGAAAACAATATGATGTGATACTTCAGGCATAAAGGGGCTTGGCACTAATGACCGCAGTCCTTCGTCGAGAGAGGCAGACCAATGTCAGGCGCTCCAGGCCTGCTTTTGATGACAATGCGCCCATTAACTGCCAAAGTGAATCGTGCCTGCCTGTCACAACAGAAAGGAAATTGCTCAGAGAGCTGGTTGCCATCGCCTTGAGCCTGTTGATGCTGCTTACGGCACCAAGCGCTCACGCCAGTACCACCACCGCGCAACATTTCCTCTGTGAGGGCGACTCGCTGGAAGCAATCGCCTTCAACGGGGCTGTGGATGCTGTAGGGATCCCCAATAGCAACGCCGATACAGTGCCCGGAGCCTTCATGGTGCTGCGCTGGCGCGAACTTAGTCTGCAATTACCACGCACCAACAACGCTGGGATTCCCAGTTACTCCGATGGGCGCTGGTGGTGGCAGGCACTTGATCCAGATCACCCGCAATTCGCTCAATTGCGCGGAAATGCTGAGCACTACAGCTGTGAACGCGAGCAATGAGAACAGCCTTCAGCTCACGAGCTGCGCCAGCCCAGCCCAGCAAGCTCCGGAGGCAGCTGCGGCACCGATGACCTGCAAAACGCTCCAGCGCCACTTGAGTTGGGCCAGCAGCCCCAGTGCCACCACCAGCGCTGCTGTCGGACTGAATGCTCCCAGTGGCCAGAGAACCGGACCCGAGAAGAACGCCGCCAAACTTCCTATTACCCCGACAACGGCTGCGGTGATCGCCGTGAGCGGCGCGCCAAAACGCAGGTCACCGCGGCTGGCCTCTACTAGAGGTGCGCCAGTGAGTATGAACCCGAAGGACGGCAAAAACGTGAACCACACGGTGACCAGGGTGGCGGATATGGCCAGCGACAAACTGCCACCCGCATCGCCAATGCCATCAGCGAGCCCGTTACCGAGGCCACGGTTCCAGCCGCCCATGAAGCCCACGAAGGCCACCACCATGATCAAGGGTCCAGGCGTGGTTTCCCCTAGGGCCAGACCATCAAGCATCTGGCTGGCGTTCAGCCAGCCGAACTGCTCCACGGCACCTTGGGCTACGTAGGGCAGAACGGCGTAGGCCCCACCAAAGCTGAGCAGGGCGACGCGCGTGAAGAAGCGAGCCATCACTGCCAGGGTGCCGCTCCAGCCGCCAACGGCAGCAAGCAAGGCCAAGGGAATTAATATGGCCAGCCCCCAGACCAGCAAAATGAGCGCCAGATGGCGGCGCGAGAAGCGGCAATGCTCGGGTGTGGACGTTTGGTCGCCATGAACTGGCTCTTGTTGCGGAAGGGCAGTGGTTTCCGTTGTCGATGCGCTCAGCTGGGTGGCTGGGCTGGGGGGAGTTGGGGCAAATAACAATCCAGGTCGCCAGCGGCCCGCCACTAAGCCGCTGAGAGCTGCCCCAACTACCACCAGCGGATAGGGCAGGCGCAGCACCGCCAGGCTCAGAAACGCCGCGGTAGCAATGCCGATCAGCAGGGGTGTGCGTAGGGCCCGCTGGCCGAGCCGCCAGGCAGCCACCAGCACAATTGCCAGCACGGCTGGCTTGAGCACGACGAACACACTCGCCAGCAGCGGCAGCTGGCCCCAGAGCGCATAGGCAGTGGCCAAGGTGGTGAGCAGCAGCACCGATGGGGCCAGGAAAAGTCCGCCAGCGATCAAGCCGCCCGGCACCCCGTTCATCAGCCAGCCCAGGTAGGTGGCCAGCTGGGTGGCCTCCGGACCCGGCAGCACCATGCAGTAGTTGAGAGCGTGCAGAAAGCGCCGCTCTGAAAGCCAGCGACGGCGATCGACGAGCTCCCGGTGCAGGAGGGCAATTTGACCCGCTGGCCCACCAAAGCTCACCAGTCCCAGCTGCAGCCAGAAGCGAGAGGCCTCTTTCAGGCTCACGGCTTGCTTCGGTGTGACGAGATTCATCCTGATCACTAGACCAGGTTGCCATTGTCGACAAACACCCAGCTCTGCCCTGCCAGCCGTGGGAGAAGGTATGGCATTACTTCAGTGCTAGCACAGTCCAGGTGGCCTTGAGAATGCGGGCCAAGGTGCAGCAGGGGGAGGCCATGGTCCCCGGGCGCTCAGACACCACACAGGGATCTCTGAGATCCCTGTTTTGGTAGCAAGAATCGCCTTGTTTTCAAAGTTGAGCAGCGCTTCCCTTTGGTTTCGCTGGTGGAATACCTCGGATGCTTCCGGTGCATCTTTGGGCTGCTCTTTCTTTGGCCCTTCATGGGCGGACTTAAAGCAACCACCCCGCTGCGCTAATCGGTGTGGATCTAACCACCACCAAGGGGGGCTGGCGGTCATGCAGGCACCTAATTCACAGGTGCCTGCTTTCACTGGGCAAGAGAGCACGGCCAGTGGCTGCTCACTCCTCTTCTGTGCTGCCCAGGGGAATCAGCTTGATCTGCTTACGGCCCAGCTTGATTTCGAACTCATCGCCGGGTAATAGGTCGAGCACGGCGGTGTAGGCCTTGCCCACCAGCAGATTGCCGTTGCCCTGAACAGTTGCGACATAGCTAAGGCTGCGCCCACCCTTGCCCCGTCCGGTGGTATCGCTGCCGAGGCTTACACCCTTAGCACCCAGCAGGGCCTCATAGAAAGCGGTGAAGTTGAGGCGCTCACTGCCATCTTTTTTAGCGCTCACATAGCCGCACTCACGCACGAGCTCTGACTTGGACACATCGCCCATTTCCTTGACTTTGGCAAGCAGTTCGGGACCGGTAAGCATGGGAAATCAAGTCGAATGCGTTCTGCCTCAATGTAGCGGCCTTCGGTGGCTCTGGTATTCGATTTCCCACTCTCAAAACAGGCTGCTCAAACGTTCTGCCTCGTAGGACGACTCGTTGCAAGGGATCCCGTTCGCGCCAAGCCATCTAGTTCACTTTCACTAAGCACTCCTCTTTCCGCTGAGTGCTCCGGATCAAGGGAGACTGGTGCGGCGGAAAAACCAGGATCTTCTGACCCGTTATGGATCTTGCTCAACAGCTTTGCAGCCAGCCCAAACTCTTCAGCGTAGGCAGCCTGTGAGCGCAATTTGGCTGGTTTTTATTTTTTAGCCAGCTACCTGGTACAGCCTCGTTCCTCACTCCACCTCCAGCACTCCTCGCACCATGTTCATGCCGCAGTGGAAGGAATAGACGCCGGCTTTTGTGGGGGGCAACTCCAGGCTGGCGGTTGCCTCAAGGGGCAGATCGAGGCTTTTGTGGAAATCGGGGAAGATCACCTGGGCCAAGCAGCTGCTCGGATCGACCCGATGAAAGGCAAGCCGCATCGGCTGGCCGGCTTTCAGCTTGATTCTTGAGGGTGCATAGCCGCCATCCACAAGGATGGTGATCTCCTGCAATCCTGCCTCGCTCTCGCGGGCTGCCACGCCACCACCATGGCGACCCAGGAACCACCAGAGCTGCCAGGCGATGAGAAGCAAGCCAACCATGGCCACCAGCCCTTTGAGGGCCACGGGTTGATCGATGGTGCGCCAAAGGGGCGCTGCGGCAGCGAGGGTCAGCATCAGTTATTTGCAAGAGGAAGGCGCGCCGGGCGGAAGTTCCGCAGCCTCAGGGCATTGCTCACCACCGACAAGGAGCTGAAGGCCATGGCGGCGCCGGCGATCATTGGGCTCAGCAACCAGCCGGTGAGGGGAAACAGCAGGCCGGCGGCGATCGGGATGCCGGCCACGTTGTAGGCGAAGGCGAAGAACAGGTTTTGGCGGATGTTGGCCATCGCGGCGCGGCTGAGCTCGATCGCAGCCGGCACGCCGGCCAGGTTGCCGGAGATCAGGGTGATGTCGCTGGCGGCGATCGCCACATCGGTGCCGGTGCCCATGGCGATGCCCACATCGGCCTGGGCCAGAGCTGGGGCGTCGTTGATGCCGTCGCCCACCATCGCCACTGGGCCCTCACCCTGCTCCTGCAGCTTGCGAATCACCGAGGACTTGTCGGCGGGGCGCACTTCGGCGATTACCCGCTCGATCCCCACCTGGTCGGCCACCACTTCGGCGGTGCGGCGGGCATCGCCGCTGAGCATCACCACCTGCAAACCCAGACGCTGCAGGGCGGCCACCGCGGCCGCTGAACTCGCTTTGAGGGGATCGGCCACGCCGAAGCAGGCCTCGATCCGCCCGTCCACAACCACGGCTGCCACGCTGCAAGCGGCGGCCTCAAGACGCTCCACCAAGGGCTTTAGGGCGGCGGTGTCGATGCCGAGCTCCTTGAACCAGCGGGGGGTACCGACCCGCACCTGCTGGCCGGCTATCGATCCCTGCACGCCCCGGCCCGCCACCGACTCAAAGCCCTCCACCGCAGGCAGTTCACTGTCTTTCAACTGGCTGCGGGCATAGGTCGTGATCGCTTCGGCCAGGGGATGCTCCGAGCGAGATTCCAGCGCTGCGGTGAGCGCCAGCAGGGTGTCGGCAAGTAGCACGCCACCGGCCAGCCGCTCGAAATCGGTCACCTCCGGCTGGCCTCGGGTAAGGGTGCCGGTCTTGTCGAGCACGATGGTGCGGAGCTTCCCGGCCGTTTCCAGGGCTTCGGCGCTGCGGAAGATCAGGCCGTTCTCCGCCCCCTTGCCGGAGGCCACCATGATCGACGTGGGGGTGGCCAGGCCCAGGGCACAAGGGCAGGCGATCACCAGCACGCTCACCAGAAACAGCATCGCCAGCACGGGATTGCCGCTGATCAAGAACCAGACCACGAAGGCGGCAATAGCCAGGGCGATCACCACAGGCACGAACCAGCCGACCACCTGATCAGCCAGGCGCTGCACCTGGGTGCGGGAGCTCTGGGCCTGGCGCACCAGCTCCACGATCTGGGCCAGCACCGTGTTGGCCCCCACCCGACTGACGCGGAAGGTGAAACTGCCGCTGCGGTTCATCGAGGCGCCGATCACGGCATCGCCGGCAGCTTTGGCCACGGGGGTGGGTTCACCGGTGAGCATCGACTCCTCCACCCAGGAACTGCCTTCGCACACCTCCCCGTCCACCGGGATCTTTTCGCCGGGACGCACCTGCACCAGGTCGCCGACCACCAGCATCGACACCGGAACTTCAACCGGTTGTCCATCCCGCAGCACCCGGGCGGTGGCGGGCTGCAGCTGCAGCAGCCGCCGGATTGCTTCTGAGGTCTGACCGCGGGCCCTGGCCTCCAGCAGCCGGCCCAGCAGCACCAAGGTCAGGATTACCGCCACGGTTTCGTAGTAGACGTCGGCGGGCAGACCTTCAGCGATCAGCACCTGGGGGAACAGGGTGGTGAACAGCGAGGTGAGGTAAGCGATGCCGGTGCCGGCCGCCACCAGGGTGTTCATGTCGGCGAAGTGCTGCCGAAAAGCCGAGACGGCGCCGGTGAGGAAGTCACGCCCGCACCAGAACAACACTGGTGTGGTGAGGACCAGCTGGGTCCAGGGGCTTGTGAACCAGAGCGGCAGGAACGGAAGGCTGTGAAGCCCCAGCATGTGGGGCAGGCTGGAGCCCATCACCAGGAGGGTGAGGACGGCAGCAACGCTGACCTTGCGGCGCAACAAAGTGCGCTCCCGGGCCAGCTCCCGCTCCATAGCGTCCACCGAAACGGCTAGGCCCTCGGCTGAGCAGCAGGGTGGGCCGGGGGAAGGGGCGCTCATTGTGTGCGTGACATCAGAGGCCTGGCGTTGGCGCGGGTCTATCTCTTCAAGCTAGTGATGTCCAGTTCAATGGAGATCAATATCCAGTGCTTTTCGTATTCTGGCTCTTGATATTTCGCCTTTGAGCTCAGTTATGTAGCAAGTGGCTTGCGCTTACCACCGAGCAGCAGGCCGACGCCGGAGAAGGTAATCATCAATGTGAGATTTCCGATTGTCTCCGGGTAAGATAATCTCCGGGTAAGATGATCTCCGGCTAATAGATCTGCAGGTTAATCATCTTGAAGTTGTCCGTGTGGATTTCAAGCAGTCAGAAGGCATCGATGTAATTCGCCAGCATCAGGGCTCGATTGCTGCGCCATGACCGGGCGGAGGTCGCGTGAACATTTGGCTGGATTGTCAAACCACTTTCTGGCCCATGGCCACCTTGGAGATGGATGGCATGCGAGCGGTCTCGAAACGATGGCTAACACCGATCCACCCCGAAGAAGCTTCGGACGGCCAGCCCTGCTGCTGCTGGCCACGGGAGGCATCCTCACGGTCTCCCTTTGGGCTGGCGGCCGGTGCCTATCCCAGGGTTGGAGCGGTGACGGCATGCCCGGGCATGGAGGAGGCGTGGGGGGCCCCGGCCAGATAGGGATGGGTTATTCGGATCAGCACTTCATCGTGATGATGATCCCCCACCACGACGGGGCGATCGCCATGGCCGACCTCGCCCTTACCCGCGCCAAGCGGCCCGAGATCAAGGCCCTAGCGAAGAGCATCAAGGTCAGTCAGACGCGCGAGAACGCCCAGATGCGCGACTGGTATTGGAAGTGGTTCGGCCAGGATGTATCGAACTGGGGACTGGGAACAGGCTGGGGCTGGCAGAACGGCATGGGCATGGGGATGGGAATGAGAGGGGGTATGGGTGGGGGCGCCATGGGCGGGGGGACGAACCTCTCTGCCTTGAGCGCAGCCCCGGACTTCGACCGTGCCTTCATCGAGCAGATGATTCCCCACCACCAGATGGGCGTGATGATGGCCTCGATGGCCCAGACCAATTCCCAGCACCCGGAGCTTCGTCAGTTGCAGCAGGCGATGGTGCGGGTGCAGAGCGATGAAATCCAGCAGATGACCCAGTGGTATCGCAGCTGGTACGGCACACCCTGACGCCACCCATGGATCGGTTCTTCATCCTCGACACTCCAAATCCCTCGAGGAGGCCAGGCTGACCGGCTCCCCGCCAAGGACCCATCGACCCGAATCAATCCCGATGATGACGTTCAACACAATTCAAAGAGCAGCAGGTCTGCTCCAGCTGACCCTGCGGTGAAGGCATCCAGCTTGCCGGCGCCGTAGCCCAGACCATCACCCTGCTGCAGGGCGTGGCCATCGGCCTCCCCGGCCCCATCAATCAGCTGGATCCAGCCCTGGCGGCCTGTGCCAAGGGCCAGGCTAAGGGTCTCGCCTGCACCGGGCTGAGCCCGCCAGAGACGCACCGGCCGGTGGATCGCCATGGCGCCATCGGCCTGCTCGGGATCCAGCAGGGGCGTCCAGCCAGGGCCGATGGCGAACGCCTTCTGCTGGTAGGCCGGGGCGATGCCAGTGCTGCTGGGCTCAATCCAGATCTGCAGCAGCCGGCATTGCTTATCTCCCTGGTTGATCTCGCTGTGCACCACACCTGTGCCGGCACTCATGCACTGCACCTCGCCGGCGCGCAGTACCTCGGCGTGGCCCATCGAGTCGCAATGGTTGAGCTGGCCCTCCACCATCACCGTGATGATCTCCATGTCGCGGTGGGGGTGCATGCCGAAGCCAGTGCCGGCGGCGATCACGTCGGTGTTGATCACCCGCAGGGGGCCATAGCCCATCCAGGACTGGTCGTAATGGCTGGAGAAGGAGAAGCTGTGCCAGCTGTCGAGCCAATCGTGCTGGCTGTGGAAGCGCTCGGCGGCCGGGCGAAATACCAGGCCTGGGGCGGTGGTAGTCGGCGTGGAGGAGGAGGTCATGGTTGGGCAATATGGAGCTGGTGCAGTCGCGTGATCAGATCAGCGATGGAGTCGTCCTTGGCGGGATTGTCGCTGTTGCTCGACAGCTGGCGACCCACCACATGGGCACCGAGATGGGCCAGCTGCAGCCTCATTGCCGTCAGCACGCCATGGCCGGCGCCGCCGGAGTGGGTGGCGATCACCACGGGGCGGCCGTTGAAAAGGGTCCGGAAGTCGCTGCCCTGCACCGACAGCCAGGCGATGGCGCTGGTGAGCACCGGCGGGATCGAGCCGTTGTATTCCGGCGAGCAGATCACCCAGCGCTGAGCGGCAGCCAGCTGGGTCTCTAACGCCGCCAACACTGGGGGTGTGCCGGCGAGTTGGGCTCGCGGGGTGAACAGGGGCAGGTTGATGGTGGTGAGATCGAGCACAGCAGCGCTTTGGCCCTGCTGGCGGGCGGCCGCTGCGAAGCGCTCAGCCAGCTGGAGGTTATGGCCGTTGCTAGCGGCGATCACCAGCACATCTGTGGAGGTTGAGGTACTCATGGCCGGGGCTTCAGGGTGAGGTAATCGATATGGCCAGCGTGGCCGGTTCTGCTGATGTCTCCTACGCATCAGTGGTGTTCGTGATCCTCACCGCCGGCCTGATGGCCTTGGTCCTTGCAGCAGGGATCAGCGGCTTCATGGGGTTGGTTATATGCCTGCTGGCCATGCTCAATCTGATGGATGTGGAAGCATTCGCTACCAGTTTCCGCAGGTACGACCTGCTCAGCCAACGCTGGCGAACCTGGGGACGCTCTTGCCCCGGCATCGAAGTGCTCGTGGGGCTTGGGGTGTTGCTGAATCCCTAGGTCAACGCGGCGGCGCTGCAGGTGGGAGCGGTGGCGGTTCTGCCCGGTGCCGTGGGCATGGTGTTGGCGGGCAAGGCCGTCTTCCTCGCACACCTGGCTCTCAACTGCGCCTCCGTGGGCGGTAACTCCAACACCCCTCTTGGAGTGGTCCGCTTTGCGGAGAACTTGATGATGGGTGCCATTGGGGCGGTGATGCTCGCCGGTAGCTGAACCTCACTCAGGCCTTGGCCCTGCGGCTTGAAATTAGAAGGGCCAAGCCGGACCCAATGACCACCAGCGTGAACAGCCCCAGTAGCCCTGAGTAATAGGGCTGCAGATTCAGCGGGCCAAAGCGACCAGAGTGAATCTTGAGCAGCCAGAAGGCGTCTATTCCCTGCTCGAGCAGCAGGCTGTAGAGCGAGCCGGTGGCGGCGGTGAGCAGTAGTGGTGCCGCCGAGATAGGCACTACCCAGCGGTGCAGCTGACGCCAGCGAGTTTTAGGCAAAAAAGGCATAGCGCTTAGTGGTGACGCAGGTGCTGGTGCAGGGTTGCCTCATTGCTGCAGGGCATCCACTTACCGCTGTTCAGGTGAGTGCCTGTGCAGCCGAGTTCCTTGGCCCGTTGCTCGGCCTGCTGCTGGGTGTCATGAATGCCCTTGGGGTGGGCGCGGCTGGCCAGCGGCAATGCCGCCAGGGCCAGGGCGATCAGGGCCATGCGGCTAGTCATGGGGAAGAGATCCATCAGGGGAATCGATCAGTTCAAAGGAGTCAGTTCAAAAGAGTGAGATCAAAAGAGTTAGAAGCGAAAGAGTGCGTCGTATTGGCTGTACTCCGGCTTGATCAATCCCTCCAGGCGCAGCATGCGGCGCAGCTCGATGATTTCAGCGCGCTGCGCCACAATGATCTGCCGAGCCAGTCGGCGCACGGTGGGATTGCTGCTCTTGTTGAGGGCGTCGTGGCCCATCTGCAGGGCACCGCCGTGGTGGGCGATCATTCCTTCTAGAAACCACACCACCCGGTTGGCTTTGGTGGGGGTGGAGCCCATCATCTGCATCGCCTGGATCTGGGCAGCGCCCATGCGCTCCAGGCTGCTCATGGAGTTGGGATCACCGCCCGGCCTGAGGGCCACGGGATACACCGGCGCCTCTGGATACCAGGACTTGCGCCACAGGCCCATGGCCCTGATCTCGCGGGCCTGCTCGCGCCAGATGCCGTTGGCCAGGGCGCCCACCCCGGGGTGGTCGATGTTGAACACAAACTCACTCATCCGCAGCGCACCGGTGTGGTGCTGCACCATTGCGTCGAGCCAGCGCAGGTCGTAGGTGGCACCGGCTGGGCCAACGTCATGGCTATGGCTGGCGTGGCTGCCATGCCCCTGGCTTTGGGGAGCTGCAGCAGGGGCGGCCTGATGGTGCTGATGGTGGTTTCGATGGTGCTGGTGGGGATCGCCTTGGGCCAGGGCTGGGGCGGTCAAGATCCCGGCAAGCAAGAGCGATGCAGCAAGGGAAGGCATGGGTAGGGAGTTGGCTGTTTTCCTACGATGGGGTCTCCTCTTGCTGGAGAGTCAAGTGGCCGCACTACAGCCACCAGAGGTGCCGGCCCAGAAGCTCCAAAAGATCGGTGCGGTGGCTGCGCGTTTGGGCGTTTCGGTGAAGACGATCCGCTTCTATTGCGACCAGGGCCTGCTGCAGCCATCAGGCCGTAGTGAGGGGCACTACCGGCTCTTTGATAAGTCGGTTGACAGCGACCTTGCCCTGATCCGCACCCTGCGGGGGCTTGAGCTCCCTCTGCCCACAATCAAAGCCGTACTGGAGGCCCGCCGATCGGGGATGTGTACCTGCGACAACCTGCAGGCCACGATCCGTGGCAAGGCCGGCGAGATCGAGCAGCGGATTGTCGATTTGCAATCTCTCCATGCTGAGCTCAACGGACTGCTCAGCACTTGGCAGAGCTGCGGCGGCAGGCCAGCTCAAGTAAGTGCAGGCAGCTGAAGGAAAAACGTGCTGCCGGCGCCAGGGGTGCTCTGCACGGAGAGCCAGCCCCGATGACGCCCGGCGATGGCCTGGGCAATGGCGAGGCCCAACCCCGTGCCGCCGGATTGGCGCGATCGACTGGCATCACTTCGATAGAAGCGCTCAAAGATGCGCTCCTGCTCGCAGGCAGCAATTCCTGGCCCTTGGTCGCTCACCGCGACACGCAGGTTTGATCCCTGCTGGCCTAGTTCGACGAGCACCACGCCACCGGCCGGGCTGTGCTGGATGGCGTTGCTGAGCAGGTTGGAGAACAGCCGAACCAGTTCTCGCTTCTGTCCGCGCACCATCCGATCAGGATCAGGGACCTGCAGCGCCAGAGTCACCCCCCTGGCATGAGCTGTTTCGCCGAAGTCCTCAATCAGATCTTCCAGGCACTCGGCGAGCCGGCAGGACTCCTGCGTCTCTAGGCAGGCGGGTTGCTCCAGGCTGGCTAGCAGGAGCAGATCGGCGATTAGCCGTTGCAACCGCTGGCCCTGGGCCAGCACCCGATTGAGGCTGGCCTTCGCCGGCTGATTGGTCTGGGCCACAGCGCCGTGCTCGGCTTCCACCACCGCCAGCAGGTTGGCCAGCGGCGTACGCAGCTCATGGGCCACATCGGAGCTGAACTGCTCCTGCCTGCGGTAAGCCTCAAGCAGAGGCGCCATCGCCAGGCCCGCCAGCCACCAGCTGGCTACGGCCATCGCCAGCATCGCCAGGAGAAAAACTGCATGCCCAAGCCACCACAACCGCTCAGCCTCCGCATCAAGATCAGCCAGGTTGCGGGAGATTTGCAGATAGCCCCAGTTGGGCTCACCTGGACCATGGGCGTGATGCAAGTGGATGGTGTACGCGCCCCAGCGCTCCGTACTGCGATCGCCTGATAGCGACCAGCCCAGCTGCCCAGGCCTTGGCTCTTGCTGCCGAGCCCCGGGGGACCTTGCTATCAAAGTTCCGTTCTGATCGAGCACCCTCAGCTGAAAGCGGTCGGAGTCGGTGGCACTGATCGCGTGGCGATGGATCAGATCGGCTGGGGGCCTGCACGGCTCACCGGCCAGGCAGAGCCCGGGCAACACAGCGGCAAGGGAAGCAGAGGGCCTGGCATCGTGCGGCAGGGCGGGCTTGAGGCTGTCGTGCAGGGTGCCGGCAAGGGTTTCCAGCTCTCTTTTGATTGCTGCTTCTTGGGTTTGCAGCAGCAGCTGGCCCATGCAAAAACCAGCGCCGTAGAGAACGGTGCCCATCACCAACAGCGATAGGCCGGCCAGCCGTAGGCGGGCACGCCACAGCAACTGCGGCACTGGAGAGAGGAGTTGACTCACGTATGCAGTCCCGCCTGCGGATCAAACCGATATCCCTTGCTGGGCACCGTTTCAATCGGGGAGGTCAGGTCATAGCTAGCCAGCTTGCGCCGCAGCAGCCTCACCTGGGCCGCCACCACGTTGCTCACCGGGTCCTGGTGCAGGTCCCACAATTGATTTCGCAGCCGCGAACCGGGAATGATCTGGCTGGGGTGTTCCAGGAAATAGCCCATCAGCTGCTGCTCCTTGGCCGAAAGCTCCACGCTCACCTGCCCTGTTGGTGTGGTCACCAGTAGGTGTCCTGTGGAGTAATCCAGGCAGTAGCAGCCAGCCTCCAACAGCGGCTCCCGGTAAGCGGGGTGGCGGCGCTGCAACGCCCGGATCCGCGCCAGCAGCTCCTCCATCGCGAAGGGCTTGCTCAGGTAATCGTCTGCGCCGGCATCGAGTCCCTCCACTCGATCCGCCGTGTCGCTGCGGGCGGTGAGCAACAGCAACGGCAGGCCCAGGTCTGAGGCCCTGGCACGGCGGCAGAGTTCGAGGCCGCTCAGATCCGGCAGCATCCAATCGAAGATCGCCAGCTCATAGCGGGGGCCACCGCCGTCGTCCAGTTCACCGCTGAGCAGGTTCCAGCCCTCCAGGCCACCCGGGCAGTGATCCACCACATGGCCCTGGCGCTGCAGCACGGTCTGGATGGAGGAGGCCAGATCCGCCTCGTCTTCCACCAGCAGGATCCGCAGCGGCATCGAAGGTGCACTCCTGTAGGCAGATGCTAGGCAGCACGGTTGCTTTCACCTGTTTTTCATCCCGGTTGCGTCACCCTCAAACCACTCACTTCCCCCCTGGGCTCTTGGTCAACCGGATCCTGCAGCTAGCTGCCAACGGCTGCATTTGCGCCGCCGCCCTGCTCGCCATCCCAACATCAGCTCCTGGGGCCTTGGCCCATGTGGGCCACGGCGATGAGTTCCAGAAGCAAGGAGATGCGCGCCAGGTGAAGCGCAACGCCGAGAGCGATGGGCTGCTGGGCGTGGCCACGGCCAAGCCGGAGTCGGGCCCCGATGGTCTGACGGTGCCCAGCACAGCGCTGGTGGATGTGAAGGGCCAACCGTTGCTGTTCGTGCAGACCGAGAAGACCTACGACCCGGTGATCGTCGAGACGGGCGACAGCCAGGGAGACCGTGTTGTGGTGAAGGAGGGAATAGATCCCACCGACGACGTGGTGATCTCCGGGGCGCTCTCTCTCTATGCCGAGTCGATGAAGACCCAGCAGGCCGAGCCGGCAATGGCGAACAACAAGCCACTCGCACAAGCAGCCAACAAAGCACCAACCAACACCGCCCCACCAGTGCCAATCCTTGCCGCCGGTGGTGTTGTAGTGCTGGCCGCTGGCGCCATTTGGCTGAGCCGGCGCAAGAAGACGGATGTTTGAGCGGCTGCTTAACGCCACCCTGCGCTTTTCGATCGCCCGCCGCTGGTTGTTCGTTGCCGCTGCGGTCGTCATCAGCCTCTGGGGTGTGTTGGCCGTGGGTCAGATGCCGCTGGATGTTTTCCCGCCGTTTGCCCCGCCCCAGGTGGATGTGCAGACCAGCGTCGACGGTCTCTCACCGGAGGAGGTGGAGATGCGGATAACGTTGCCGATCGAATCGGCCCTGAACGGTATACCCGGGGTGGAGACCGTGCGCTCTTCCTCCAAGGCGGGTTTGTCGATGGTGCAGGTGGTGTTTAACCAAAGCGCCGATATCTATCGCGCCCGCCAATCGGTGGCGGAGCGGGTGCAGCAGGTGAGCCCCCAGCTGCCGGTCAATGCCGGTGCTCCCGAACTCTCACCGCTGGTCTCACCACTCGGCACAATCCTGCAGGTGGCTTTCACGCTGAAAGGCGATGGAGCCACCTCGCTGCTGGATCTGCAGCAGCTGGTGTTGCGCTCCTACCGCCAATCGATCCTGGCGGTGCCGGGCGTGGCCCAGGTCACGATCTACGGCGGCGATGAACAGCAGTTTCAGGTGCTGCTGGATCCGCAGGAGCTGCAGGTGCAGAACGTCTCGCTGCAAGCGGTGATGGAGGGTGTGGGCGCCGCCATGGCCACCAGCCCCGGTGGCTTTCTGATCGGTGGTGGCCAGGAGCGTCTGATTCGCCCCATGGCCCAGATCACGCAGGTGAGCGAACTGGCCGATACCGCGGTGCGCAATGAGCAGGGGCAACCGGTGCTGCTATCAACCCTGGCCGAGGTGAAGCGCGGCGCGGCGCTCAAGCGCGGTGACGCCAGCTTCAACGGCAAGCCGGCGGTGGTGCTGATGGTGACTAAACAGCCCGATGTCGACACCCCCACGGTGACGCGAGCGGTGGATCGGCGCTTGGGCGAACTCAACCGCACCCTGCCGGCGGATGTGCTGATTCAGACCACATTCCGCCAGAGCAACTTCATCGACAGCGCCATTCGCAATGTGAGCGAGTCGTTGCTGCAGGGGGTGGTGATCGTGTCGGTGGTGATCGTGCTGTTCTTGATGAACTTGCGAGCCGCCGTGATCAGCCTCAGCGCCATTCCCCTGTCTCTGCTGATCGGCCTGATGCTGATGAAGTCCCTAGGCCTCGGCATCAACACCATGACCCTGGGCGGGCTTGTGGTGGCTATCGGCTCGGTGGTCGATGACTCGATCGTGGATATGGAGAATTGCTACCGGGGCTTGCGCAGCAACCAGGCCAGCGGCTCTCCCAAAGCGCCGCTGCAGGTGGTGTTTGACACCTCGGTGGAGGTGCGCCAACCGGTGCTGTTTTCCACCGTGATCATCGCGGTGGTGTTTGCGCCGATCTTCTCGCTCACCGGCGTGGAAGGGCGCATCTTTGCGCCGATGGGGTTGGCCTATTTGTTGTCGATCGGCGCCTCGACGCTGGTGGCGGTGACCCTCTCGCCGGCCCTCTGCGCCATCCTGCTGGCGCCCGTGCAGCTGCCGGCAGAAAACACCTGGCTGGCCACTCAGGCCGAGCGGCTCTACCGCCCGATCCTCGATCAGGCGTTGAACTCACCCCGGCGGGTGCTGGCCATCGCCCTGGCCCTGGTGGTGGCCAGCGCCTTAGTGCTCCCGGCTCTAGGGCGGGTGTTTCTGCCGGAATTCCGCGAGAAATCACTGGTGAATTCCATGGTTCTCTATCCGGGGGTCTCATTGGACATGACCAACCGGGCTGGCCTGGCCCTCACCCGTTCGCTGCAGAACAATCCCCTCTTTGAGTGGGTGCAGGTGCGCACGGGCCGGGCTCCCGGCGATGCCGATGGGGCTGGCGTGAACTTGGCCCACGTGGATGTGGAACTGAGCGACCAGGCGATGGCCAATCGGCCCGCTGCCATTGCTGCACTGCGTCAGGCCTTTTTGCGGCTGCCCGGCGTGGCCCCCAACATCGGCGGCTTCATCTCGCACCGCATGGATGAGGTGCTCTCCGGGGTGCGCAGTGCCATCGCCATCAAGATCTACGGCACCGACCTGGCCGAGCTGCGCCGCATCGGCGAAGCCGTGGAAAATGCGATCAAGCCGGTCGCAGGAGTGGTGGATTTGCAGCTGGAGCCCCAGCTGCCCATCCCCCAGGTGCAGATCCACTACGACCGTCCGCTGGCGGCAGCCCTGGGCCTGACGGTGGAGGAGCTGTCCCAGGCGGTGGAGGTTGCTCTCAACGGCAAGGTGGTCGGCCACGTGGTGGAAGGCGGGGTGCGCAGCGATGTGCTGGTGCAGCTGCAGGAGAACGCCCGACAGAACCTCGAGGCGATCCGATCGGTGCCGGTGGCCTTCAGCAACGGCATGACCGTGCCGCTGGGAAGCGTCGCCTGGATCGAGGAAGGCCTGGGCTCCAATGTCGTCAACCGGGAAGACGTCTCCCGCTTGATCGTGGTGTCCGCCAACGTCAGCGGCCGCCCGCTTGGCACGGTCGTCAAGGACATCCAGCGCACGATTTCACGGGACGTGCGTCTGCCCCAGGGGTACACGATTCGCTACAGCGGTCAGTTCGAGTCGGAGGAACGGGCCACCGCGAGCCTTGTCTTCTACAGCCTGGTGGCCGCCGTGGTCATAACTGTGCTGATGGTGGTCTCGGTGAAATCGCTGCCGGCCACCGCAGCGATCATGCTCAACCTGCCCCTGGCCCTGATCGGCGGGGTGGTGGCGGTGTTGCTCACCGGCGGCGTGCTCTCGATCGCCTCGCTGATCGGCTTCATCACCCTGTTCGGCATCGCCGTGCGCAACGGCCTGCTGCTGGTGGACAACTACAACCGCCGCCACGGCGCAGGTCAGCCCCTTACTGAGGTGATCCGCGAGGGCAGCCTCGAGCGCCTGAACGCGATCTTGATGACCGCGCTTTCATCCGCCCTGGGCGCCCTACCGCTGGCTTTGGCCTTCGGGGCCGGCAACGAAATCCTGCAGCCCCTGGCGGTGGTGGTGCTCGGCGGCCTGATCACCTCCACCGTCCTGACGCTGCTGGTGATTCCGGCGCTCTATGCCCGCTTTGGCCACTGGCTATTGCCCCCTGTCAGTGCTCCGACTCCTGCTCTCGCTCCGTTCCAGCCATGAAAGTGCTTGTGCCCCTGGCGATCGCCGCCTCGCTGCTGCTGGGGATCGGCTTGGGTCGCTACAGCGGCCGGCCGGCCCCCTCTCCCTCAGAAGCAGCATCAGAGCGGGTCAAAGCAAACGGCACCATCGCCCTCAACGAGGAACAACTCTGGCGTTCTAGCCTCAGCATTGTTCGTCCGGAGCTGAGCACGGGCACGGAACGCCCGATCTCCGGCTTTGTGGAAGCGGCTGTTGGTTCACGCTCCAGCGTGGGTATGCCCGTGGCGGGCCGCGTTGTGCGCCTGTTGGTGGCACCGGGCGCCGCCGTTCAGGCAGGCGAGCCGATCGCCGAAGTGCAGAGCGCCGATGCTGCTGTGGTGCGAGCCGATGCGGAAGCGGCCCAGGCTACGGAGCAATCGCTGGCTTACCAATACCGGCTAGCCCTGCCGATGGCACGCCAAGGTGCGCTCTCGGCCCAGGAGCTTGAGAGCCGGCGCATCGCCAGCGTCACGGCAGCAGCTGATGCCCGGGCCGCGACTGCCAAGGTCTCGGCGATGGGACACCCCGATCGGATCGGACGCCTGCTGATCCGCAGCCCCATCAGCGGCCAGGTCGTTGCTTTGAAGACATCACCTGGAGAGGTGCTCCAACCAGGGCAAGAGGTGGCGCAGATCAGTGATTCGCGGGGCAGCGAACTGCGCTTCCTGGTATCCCCGGTGCTGGGCGCCAACCTGGCGAGCGGTCAGCTGTTGCGGGTGAAAGCTGGAGCCCGGCATCTGCGCGCCCGAGTTCTAGCAGTGGCTCCCGACAGTGGCTCCGCAAATCGAGTCACCTTGGTGCGCGCCCAGACGGTGGATGAGCCGCTGCCACCCACGGGCACAGCGGTGACGGCCTTCATCCAGGTGCCGTCCTCGGAGCAGCGTTACTCCCTGCCGGCAGATGCCATTGCGCTGGTCAATGGCTCAGCGGTGGTTTTCCGGTATCAACGGGGCGCAGTGCAGGCCGTGCCGGTGGTGGTGGGCCAAAAGTCAGCCAACCGGGCAGAGATCCTGCAAGGGGTGCGCAGCGGCGATCGGCTGCTGAGCGGCAACACCGCCAAGCTGCTTGACGCCCTGGCAGGGCCACAGCCATCTAGCCAGAACTGACGAAGCCCAACCACCCAGCCAATAAAAAAGCCCCCTGGTGAGAGGGAGCTTTTGGGATTCCGTTATTTCCCAGCCGTAGCTGGGCTGTTGACTATCAACCGATTGCAGGTGCGGTCAGTGCCACGGGGGTGGCAGTAGCAGCAGCCAGGTCAAGGGGGAAGTTGTGAGCATTGCGCTCGTGCATCACTTCCATACCCAGACCAGCGCGGTTGAGAACGTCTGCCCAGGTGTTCACCACACGGCCTTGGCCGTCGAGGATCGACTGGTTGAAGTTGAAACCGT